>NZ_KV791984.1:0-72775 GCF_001808035.1 Proteus sp. HMSC14B05
GTTGCGCCTTGTGTTCACAAGCACCCTACTTTAAGTATTCATATCACTTACATTCAATACTAGTGTTTTATATTAAAATTTCTCATAAATGCATATTAATGTAATGGTTGTTAGAGACAAACAGGTGAGCTAATAAATTATTGTCTATTCTATTTATAAGATGGTAAGAAAGAATAGGACGATAGCATTATGAAAATATCACATTTCTATCGATGGATAGTATTCATCATACTCACAATATTGGCGCTTTACTTTACTGTACTCGGAGGGTATTTAGTTTCATTAGCAGGATCGCCTTTTTATCTCTTTACCGGTGTCATGCTTCTTATTATTGCAGCTTGCTTTCTAAGTCGAAAGAAAAGCACCCTATTACTCTTTAACTTTCTATTTTTAATAACGATTGTCTGGAGTATCTGGGAGTCAGGATTTGATTTTTGGGCACTCGCTCCTCGCTTAGATATTATTTTTATTCTAGGCTTACTCCTTATTCCTTTCACACTCAATAATAATGTTTACACTTGTCGTACCAATAAAATTGGCTTATTCACACTATTAGCCACAACACTTATCATTATATTAGGTAGTTCACTAACCGATCCTCATGCCATTAATGGTCAATTTACACAACAACAGCCCACCAACTCTATATCTCCTATCGGAGTAAATGATAATGACTGGCCCGCTTATGGCAGAACGCAAGCCGGAATACGCTATTCACCATTAACTCAAATCAACAGTGATAATGTTGATAAGTTAGTTGAGAAATGGACTTTTCATACCGGTGATGAAAAAAGGGCTAATGATGCCGTTGAGATAACCAACGAAGTTACGCCTATAAAAATTGAAGATAATCTCTTTCTATGTACACCTCACCAATATTTAATTAGCTTAGATCCCGCAACAGGTAAAGAGAAGTGGCGTTTTGATTCTAAATTGCAATATAACAAAAGCTTCCAGCATATGACTTGCCGAGGTGTTGCCTATTATAATCAAAATAATAGTGCCGAATTTGCCAAAAGCCTCGACGTTCGCCAACCAAGCATATCAGATGAATGTCCTGAAAAAGTCTTTCTTCCAGTCAATGATGGCCGCCTAATCGCAGTTAATGCGCAGACGGGTAATGCATGCCGTGATTTTGGTCAGAATGGAGAAATCAATCTGTTAGCTTCTATGCCTTATGCTTATTTGGGTGGATATAACCCAACATCTCCCCCAATCGTCACCGGTAATACTATTATCATTGGTGGCTCTGTTACTGATAACTTATCAACTCAAGAGCCTTCTGGTGTGATCCGTGGCTATGATGTTAATAGCGGAAAATTAATATGGGTATTTGATACTGGCGCAGAAGATCCCAATGTGATGCCAGGTAAAGAGACTCAATTTGTTCATAACTCCCCTAATGCATGGGCGCCTTTAGCTTATGATGCACAAACGGATGTGGTCTATATTCCGACAGGAGTAGGTACACCCGATATTTGGGGAGGCGATCGTCATCCATTAAAAGAGCGTTACGCTAATTCAGTTTTAGCACTAAAAGGGTCGACAGGCGAGCTATTGTGGCATTTCCAAACCACCCATCATGATTTATGGGATATGGATGTTCCTTCGCAACCATCACTGGTTGATATCAAAACTGATAAAAATGAAACAATACCTGCCATTTATATCGTCACGAAAACAGGGAATGTGTTTGTTCTTGATAGAAGAGACGGTACACCTATTGTTCCCGTAACAGAAAAACCGGTCCCTACTAGTGTCAAATATGGTCCACAAACACAAGGTGAGCATTACTCACCCACTCAGCCTTTTTCAGCACTTAATTTAGCACCAAAAAATAAGTTGCAAGGTTCAGATATGTGGGGTGGCACAATGGCAGACCAGCTGTTATGTCGTATCGCTTTCCATCAGTTTAATTATGAGGGAATTTATACACCGCCATCAGAAAACGGTACGCTTGTTTTTCCTGGTAACCTCGGTATTTTTGAATGGGGCGGTATTTCTGTTAATCAAGATAGACAAGTCGCGGTAATGAACTTTATTACCTTGCCTTTTATCTCAAAACTTTATTTAAAAGATCCTCAAGACAGTCAAGCAATTGACGCAGGCCACGGAGAGCAAGGTTTACAACCCATGACGGGAACACCTTATAGTGTTGATATTCATCCATTCTTATCACCACTAGGATTACCTTGTAAACAACCCCCTTGGGGATTTGTTGCTGGTGTTGATTTAACAAAAAATGAGCTTGTTTGGCAACAACGATTTGGCACCATTAGGGATAGTTTGCCTAATTTAGTGGAATTACCACCATTAAAAATTGGTGTTCCTGGGCTAGGAGGCGCTATCTCAACCGCAGGTAATGTGATGTTTGTTGCTGCTTCTCAGGATAATTATATTCGAGCATTTAATGTGACGAATGGCAAAATGTTATGGGAAGCACGATTACCCGCAGGTGGACAAGCAACGCCAATGACCTACTCTATTGGAGGCAAGCAATATGTGGTCATTATGGCCGGCGGACATGGTTCATTTGGTACTAAAATGGGCGATAGCTTAGTGGCCTATGGGTTACCTGATAATTTATAGCTTTAAATTATCAATAATATCAGGCGATTGTTATTTTCAATCGCCTTTTTATTATTTGCTAACACTCACAACCTAGCTTAATCAACTAATACCCGTTGATTGGTTGCTCCCCATAAAATTGACATTTCGGTAAACAATGCACCACTGATATCTTCAATTTCTTCTGCGGTAATTTCGCTATTACCTTGTTTGCCAAAAAATACAACTTCATCACCTGGTTTGATATTGTTAAGACTGGTAATATCAACCATAACGGTATTCATTGATGTTTTTCCTAAAACAGGTACGCGTTGCCCAGCAATTAATGCATGCCCCGCATTACTAAAAACGCGACGATAACCATCTGCATAACCTACAGGAATATTAGCTAGTACTGAGTCACGTTTTAATGTGTAAGTACGATCATAGCCAACCGTATTACCTTTAGGATAATAATTGATTGAAGCAATGTTGGATTTAAAGGTCATCACACGTTTATAGTCTGTACTCGCAATGGTATCACCATAAAAAATACCTCCCACACGTACCATATCCAGCCATGACTCAGGCACGGTAATTGTCGCAAAGGTATTTGCCATATGTAATGTGACATTGTTACGCTCTAATCCCATCACCTCTAACACTTGCTGAGATTGTTGCTTAAAACGAGCCAGATCTTCCCTTACTTTATTAGCATCTTCTTCGGGATAATGAGACATAATACCAACCACTTTTAGGTTAGCTAATTGAGAAATTTGTTTTGCTTTTTCAAGCCCAGATTTATTATCGACCTCTAAACCATTACGAGACATGCCACCTGAATTTAATGCTAAATGAATAGGAATGACTTTATTTTGTTGCTTGGCAATAGCATCTAATCTTTTTGCCATATCAAGATCACCAATTAACTCTTCTACGTTATAGCTGGTTGCCTGTGCCATTTCTTGTTCTGTCGCATTACGCACTCGCATTAAACGGCCTTTAAATCCTAAATCACGTACTTCTTTTAATTCTTGGTTATTTGTTACACCAATACATTGCACATTATTTTCTATCATAATTGGGGCAACTAACGATAAATCATGCCCATAAGCATCTCCTTTTAACACAGCACAAAGAGAGGATTGCTTACCTAATAATGATTGGACTTTTTTTACATTAAAGTCGAGTGCGCTTCGTGAAATTTCAATCCATGAATTATTGACAATAGCAGGCTGAACTTGAGCCACTTGAGTTGCTGGTGGATTATAATTTACAGGCTGTTGGCAAGCAGTAATAACGAAAAGTGGTAATAACGCAAGATATCGAATAGCTAAAGGCATCTTCTTTCTTCCTTAGTGATTATGATGTTAAACCTATTTTTATAATTAATTAGGCACAAAAATATACACATTATGAATATTCACTTAGGATAATAGCATTATTATTCAGATAATAAATATAAAAATTCATCTCTGCATAAATACCAAGTAAGAGAGAAGACTTGATGATAATTTATCCCCGTATACACGGGGAACACTAATGAAGCAAAAGAAAACGGAATTAAAGTCACGGTTCATCCCCGTATACACGGGGAACACAGGTTCTCTTCTGCATCGGTACCCCCATGTGCCGGTTCATCCCCGTATACACGGGGAACACGGGATAAGGAACATCAGACAACAGCATCAGGCCGGTTCATCCCCGTATACACGGGGAACACAGTATCCAGAAAAACCTGAGCAATCACTCACTCGGTTCATCCCCGTATACACGGGGAACACTCTCAATTCCCCTTTGTCTAAATGGTCTAAAGCGGTTCATCCCCGTATACACGGGGAACACTCTAATTATATTCACTTGATTTTATTAAATAAAAAAATATATTTATTTCTACCGAAGATTATACATCTTCTTTATATGGCTTAAATAACACTAATCTCAAGCCATCAAAATCAATAGGCTCTCGTCGATTCTCACCATAGGTTTGAAAATCAAAACCTGACTCAGTATTAGTTCCCCATGCCATAACGACATTACCATCTTCAGCAAACTCATTAATTTGTTGCCAAATCATTTCTCTTATTCGAGCTGAAACATTACCAACATATACACCCGCTCTCACTTCTAATAGCCACACAGCAAGTCGCCCTCTTAATCGAGGAGGAACAGCTTCAGTTACAACAACAATCATGCTCATTACTATTTTTCTCTATGACCTTCATCGCCAAAAGGGTGAGCTTGAGGAATTGCAGGGGGTTGAGCATCAATAGGTGGTTCAGGTGGAGTAATTTCTCCCGCAGAAAGAACTTCTTCAATTAAAGGGATAAGTTTATTGAGTGTTTGATACTTACGAAACGCTTCTCTACAAGCAATACGAACTTCTCTATCAGGCGCAATTGCTTTATATGATGCAACCTTAAAAGCCACTGGAACAACAGTGTCAAATTTTATGATATCCGCAATATCATAAACAAAAGAAAGTGGCTTTCCTGTATGCACAAAACCAATTGCGGGTGCATAACCTGCTGCTAAAATTGCAGCTTCAGTGACACCATATAAACAGGCTGTCGCAGCGCTAATACAGCGGTTAATAATATCTCTGGCTTCCCAATCTTTTGGATCGTAGCGTCGTCCTTTCCAATCAATTTTAAATTTCTTAGCTAACATTTGATATTGTTTTCTAACTCTAGCTCCTTCGATTCCACGTAATTGATCCACACTTCTTTTTAAAGGAGCCGATTCACCAAATCTGAGTTCGAACATTTTGCGAACAACTTTCAAACGCAAATCATTATCAAGTGCTAATTTTGCTTGATACAATAACTTATCTGATCGGGCACCTCCCGGTTGCCCAACAGAATAAAGCCTCACACCTGCTTCACCAACCCATATTAGTAATGTTCCTACGGTTGCTGCTAATTTAACTGCAGCATGACTAATACGTGTTCCAGGTTCCAATAAAATACATGCTAAGGATCCTACAGGAATAAGCATTCTTTCACCGTTAATTTCATCAATAACAACAAAAGCGCCATCTTTTACATCAATTCGTCCCATTCCAATAAATATCATTGAGTGTCGATCTTTAATTGGAATCGGTCTTAAAGGAATGAAGGCCATTTAAATATTCCTGATAAGCATCAATCCACAACCAAACGCTTTTGCTCTGCCAAACCCTTGCTGATATTGTTGCCAAAATAAATGAGGTTCTTCGATTGTTAGAACACCTTGATAATCAACAGAAGAAAAAGACATTATTTTTCCTGAAGGCTTTTTAATACGCTCAGGTGTATAAGCTTTAATATCAGGTAACTGAGTTAATGAAATACCCCATTTATTTAAACGATCATCAGAACTAATCCAATTTAATGCAGCTTGTTGCATTAAATGATGAATATCATCATGACTGTAATCTTTTCCATCAAGTTGAGCTTGTTTTTTAGCATGCATAAGAACATCATGACGATGCCGTTTTCCTTCTTTATCAGTAATACAAACCGTTGGATTTGCTCTTAATGAAAAGGCTAATTTCATTTTTTTAACTAATTTGGGTAAAAAAGGTTTAGTTTCTATTTTAAAAAAATTATTCTTAGTAGTTGGAGCTATAGAAGAAAGAATATAAAAAATAGGTTTACCATTTTTTCCTATTTCTAATCGATACAAAAATGAGCGTTCTTTTTCTTCAGTAAACAACCGCCATAATAACTGATGAATTGTATATCCGTCCGGCAACTTATTCGCTAATAGTGAGTGTAAATAATCAGCAGAATAGTCTATTGAGATCCTTGATAAATACATTATTCACTCTCCCTTTTTACACTCATTTGATACATTTTACGTTGACGAAATTGCCAATGCTGTCTATTTATCGGATCATCCCAAGGGTACAATGTCATAATATTTTCTCCCTTGATATCTTGATAATTTCCTTCCCAAAAATACGTTACCCACCCATCTGAATGAAACCAATAACTATCTGCTTTATCCGATGTTGTTATATAAGGAAATTGAGTATCCAATGCCTCTTTTAATTGCTCTACTTCTACAATTTTAGGCATCATTGGTAAAGAGAGGGGGCAAGATTTACGCCCTAAACTCAGTATATAAACAGGTTTTAATAATGCATTTTTTAGTTGTTCAAGCGTATATTGAGAATGTCCCGTTAATTTAATCGCAATGATCCATATCGCATCACATCGATAATCTCGGCTAGATAAAATAGTATTTTGATCTTTTTCAGCTAATTCACTACGTCGAGTTGGGTGTGTAATATTTTTACGTTTAGAGGGAACTTGTGTCGTATGAAAGTCTCTTAACAACATACTTGGTACAAGTTGTTTTGTTGCAACTAAAACACTTTGTTGCAATTGAAGTAGTTTACTTTCATCTTTTCGATTAATGCCTAATGATGCACTCAGTAAGCCTAAAATAGCTGAACGTGAAGGAGCTATCCCTGTTTGTCTATCACCGCCTACTGCTGGCAATCCCCAACTAGCAAGCGGACCATAAAGACGAAAAACGAGATATTGGGCCATAATATCTCCTCATTACTCTGCAACAAATTGTAATAATCCAGAAAGGGAACCTTCCCCTTGTACTGCATTAAGTTGATAGCGAGACTCTGCACAAGTACCATAAACTTTGTCAAAATTCTCCATTCTAAACTTTAATGCATTAATAGCCGCATTTTCCATATCTTCATCATCAATTGGTTTTAGAAATGCAACAGATAAAGAGCGTGGCTGATAACTTCCTTTTTCTGCCAAAACATAGCTAGCATAAGCACGAGAAGCAAAGCTATTTTGTTTACCTGTTGGAGAAACTTTAATCGCAACTTCAGTTAATGCTTGAATTGCTTTATTTGCCAGCTCTTCATTACCGTCTAAAGACTCAATTAATTGCGTTTTATTAATACAGATATAACTATAAAAAAGAGCAGCAGCAAATCCTGCTTCACCAATATGTGCTGAGCCAGTATCTGTTTCACCATTATTTAAATCATCGACAGCCGTAAAATAATCATCTTCAATAACAGTACTATGAACACTAATAGCATGAGCAACTTGGCAAGCAGCTTCAATATTATATTTCGGTGCTGAAGCTAACATTCTACCAAACAACGCAATATCTACTGAGGTATTTATTGTTTTTAAACTCTCTAATTCTTGCTTTGTTGGCTCTCTTTGCTCTTTTATAAGTAAATTAATTAAATCAAATGCCAAAGATTTCTCTAAATGGCTAATATGAACAAGTTGTTCTGTTTCAATAGAATCTTTCTTTATTTTTCCATATTGTTCTATAATTAACTCAACCCAATTTTTGGCATTTTTTTCAGAAACCCCACCTTCAATTAATGCATCGTAAAGCTGTAAACCAAATTTTTTAGTACGAATACCAATATTACCAGAAAGGGCAATATTAAATAACTCTGATGTCCGCCAATGACGTTTCAAACTTTGAGAACTTATTCTTAAACGTTCAAATCCTCCCATTATCGCTGTTTTTGGTCGTCCTAAATCATCACGATTTAAATTAGAAGGAGCATAAGAAGTTAAAATATGTAATTGAATAAATTGACTCATTTTTTATTCCTTATTAAATAGTTAAAATAGTTAAATGGCAGCCTGATAATATTTCATTGCCCACTCAATAATAATTTGTTTATTTTTTTGTATAGAACTAAAGCGCTGTTTTTCTAAAACCCACTTTTCAATATCTTTACACATTGATAAGACAGATGATTTCCCTTTAATCTGAATTAAAATTCTCCTTAAACGCCGAATAAACTCATCATAAGTACGCGAAGATTGTAGTTGTAAAAAACGGGATTCACTGATACAAGATTTTTTACTCTCATCTTTTTCACCTGCAATAGTAGCAAAGTGTTTTTCACTATCCTGCGTAATATAAACTAATATAGCTACTATTTTTGCCCAACGCTCAATATCTTCCGTTGTAGCATTATTAATAAGGTCCACAGGAAAACTCAACCATAAAGCACGAAACCCTTCGGTTAACATAATAGCAGTAATAGAATCACAACGTTTCAATTCAGATTTATAACGATTCGGTGCTGGTAAAATACCTTTTTTACTTAATTCATTTGGTGATAAAAATAGACTTTCCCACCAACGTAATACATTAATTTTTAATTCTGGATAATTATATAAAGTAATATTTTTTGATTTATAAGATCCCATATTGTTCTCCATTTTCCTTAGTAATTTTAAAGTCTTCAGTAAACTTCTTTATTCTTTTATTACTATAAAGATCTTTAATTAAACCATTTCTTGCTTTAATACACCCACTAACTGATTTTTGTGTTCCTAATGCTGATAAAGCATATTCATCAAAAATAGAAATACTTATTTTTCTAATAGAGTTTAACCATTTTTTGGCTTGTTCATGGGTTAGAAAATCATTTTTTTGTATTTGAACGATAATGTTTTGTACCACTTCAAAGAATATATTTTCACTTCTTTGCCAAAAAGTTAAATCAATAAAACTAATATCGCCCTTCATATCCTTAGGACTACTAAACCACGCTTTTTTCACCTGTTCTTTTACACTTTTTAAGCAATCTATAGTTAATTTTTGGATAATTTTTATTTCATTAATAATTTTATTATTATACTCATCTTTTACATGGAAAATAGGCATTTCTAAATTATACCATCCACGTGGTTTCATATTATCCATATCATAACCAAAAATAAGTAATCTAGGCTTTCTTGTGAATTCTAATAATTGATATAGCTTTAAGTAATGACTGACAACAGTAGCGCTTTTTTGTCCATTTTCATTACTTGATAAAAATAATCGATCCCACAAATTATAGTGAATACCTCCTTGTCTTCCTTTAATAGAATTAGGAAACATTTCTGGCTTTTTAGGATCCCAATAATATGGCGTTAATGGATGTAACCAACCTTCTTGATAGTCTAATCCATAATTTTTAGTAACATAATATCTAACTGAAAAATTACTTTTCATATCACTAATTTGACAAGTGACAGATTTATTTTCTACTTTTAATCTTATTCTACGAGGCATTGCCCAGTACATATAAAGGGGATGTACATCATCAGGTGAAACTTTTTCACCTTTTCCTTCTTTTAAATTTAGCGGTATTAACCAAGGAAAAACACTACCATCATCAAAATTTGGTTCATCATATTCCCAAAATTCTCTATTAATTACATTAAGCCATAATTTTTGCCATAATGTTGAATTTTCTTCTGCGGGATAAACTAATGTTGTTAAAGGTCCACCTCCTCTTAGACTGACTAGATGACCTTTGCCACCACTAGGGGCATTTATTTGTAAGGTAAATAAAGCTAACACAGCCATCTCTAATGACATTACATCAGCAATACCTTGTTTAATAAAATGGTCTGTATTTTGCTTTATTCCATTTTCACCAGGAGCATCTATTAGCAACTGAGCTATAGGAATATTTTTTTGCTCTTCTAAAGTTGAAAAATCCTGCATAAATAAAGGGCCATCACCCATTATATTAAAAGCATGTGCAACTTTATCAAATGCAGATTGTAATTTTTTACTTGAAGGTGGTGTTTCAAAATATTCTTCCCATTCATCTTCATCCTCTGGTGCAAATATCGTTTGTAATAACCCTATTGCAAATTGATAAGCAGCACCTTTAAAATCGGCTCTATTTAATGAGAAATCAATAATATCAGGATGTGAAATAGCTGATATTGGAAGTGTTTTAATCTCGCCATCACGAAAACGAAAAGGCAACCAAGGTTGATTAATAATATTCATGACAATTCCTGTCTTTCACAAAAACCGATTAAATGATCATATTGATAATAGTGATCTTCATCTGGTATCCACAATTGTAAATATCGTGCCTGTGGATATTGCTTATTAATTGTATCAATTACCTCTTGGGGTACTGATACTAATTTATCAGCATATTTCTTTTTAGAAATCTTAACTGTACTTAAAGCAATAGAAAAATGAGAATCTTCTATCCAAGGAACATAATTATCTTTTATTTTTTTTAATAAAAGAATATTAACCATTTCTATATCACTATATCTAGTACTAATATCATAGTGATCTTCTGTCCAAAATTCTGAACTTTCTTCACTATAGCCTTTATTTATCTTTAATAATTGAATTTTTGCTTTTGATACTCTGGCTTTTTTTTCACCTATATCATTATTTTCTTTTTGTATTAAAGATTGAGGAATTTCATTGTAAGCATTATCACTATAGACGGATTCAATTAACTGTCTCGCATCTTTTGGCATATTAATTTCACCTAATCGAGTTAAACTTCTTAATGTTAGCCATAAACGACCAGGTGAACGATAAACTGTTTCTGTTGATGAAAATTGTTCTGTTAACCAACAGCTTGATGGGGTCTCTATAAATAAAGGAGCATGTACATATAAAATAGGAGGTCGACGTTTATCAATCGTTTCTGATGTGTAATCCCCATATTTTGTTCGTGTATGTCGATGTAATCGTCCTGAGCGTTGAATAAGATCATCAATAGGACAAATATCTGAAATCATGATATCAGCATCAGCATCTAAACTTTCTTGAAAAACTTGAGTAGCAATTAATACAGTGCCTTTTCTTTGTTGAGCGGTACTATTTTTTCCAAAATACTTTAATACTTGCTCTTCTCGTATCTTCCTATCTTTTAAATTAAATCTACTGTGAAATAATAAACAATTATTATCTTTAGATAATCTTTTTTTTATATCATAATATGATTTTATCGCATCATTAACCGTATTCCTTATCCAAACCACACAATTTCCATTATTTATAGCACTAATAATAATATCAATACATTGATCTTCTTTATTTATTATTTCAACTTTAACTTTTCTACTTACTTGATTCCTACTTTTTAATGGATATTCTTTTTTTATAACTTTTGGAAAACAAGTTAGATGTGTTGCCAATGGAAAGCTTTTTGATTCTATTTCAGGAGATATTTGATTAAACGCATTAAACCAACCATCTATTATTCTTTTTCTTTGTTTAAGTGATAATGTTGCTGTTAATAAAATAACTGAACCACCTTGATGTAAATGTGTTGATAATAGTTTTTCTATTATTTCAAACATAAATTCATCAGCTGAATGGATTTCATCAAAAATAATAATTTTTCTATTTAGTCCTAATAATCTTAAAGATTGGTGTCTTCTTGGTAACATAGATAATAATGCCTGATCCAAGGTTCCAACCCCTATAGTTGCTAATAATGCTTTCTTTCTTGAGTCTGATAACCATTGATAACATTGTGCAGATGCGGTGTTATCACTAATATTATATCGCTCGTTACCATCTCTAATTATTTTAGTAAACTGTTCATTCATATTACTAGCACTGTGTGCAAGCACAATACTTGGTACTTCATTTTTTTCATCGAATATCTTTTTATAGTGATTAATTATCCTTAAAAACATTGCATTAGATGTAGCTTGTGTAGGTAACCCGAAGTAAAAACCATCAGCTGCATCAACTTCCATAAGTCGATGAGCAAGTGTTAATGCAGCCTCTGTTTTTCCAGAACCTGTAGTATCTTCTAATATAAACAATTGAGGGTGTTCATTAATTGTAACTTTTTCAGCCCATTGTTGTAATGGTGTAGGTTTATAACCAAAATGGTATTCAACAGAAATAAAAGGTGATATTTGATAATTTCGATTAAAACCACTTGATAATACAGCTTTTTTTGCTCTATTTAAGGCTAAAGACCAATATTCAGATAACGGTATTTTTTTCTTATAATAAGGAAAATAATCTCTATTTGAACCGATCCAATCTGAAAGTGTTACCATCCCGGCAAGAAGCCATGATATTTGTTTTAATCTTTCTTTCCATCCTTTATCATAAAAATTTTCTACAGAAAGTTTGGGAGAAAATAATTTTAATATATCAAGAGTAAAATCAATAGCAGCTTTATCATTATCTTTATGAATATAGTTCTCTATAGACTCATCAATATTATTCTTATTAATAGGTTTTCCATGATGCCCTAATGCTGTTTCAAAAATAATCCAAAAACCATCAGATATTTTTCTTTCTTTATAATCAGCGTTAGATATTATTATTGATGAAAAAATAGTATTTTTTATTTTTCTCCAAAAGTAATAACCTAAACGATCATGGCGATAATTATTTCCATCATAGGAAAACCTACTTTCAGGCACTTTTAATTTATCTATTATATTTGGATTAATATATTGAAATGAAGAAGAAAACTTGCCAATATCGTGAAGAGAAAGCAATAATAAAAACAGTTTAGAAAATTCTTTTGGGTGTATTTGTAAAAAAGTAGAAATATCTTTTATAATTTTTGAGTTTTCTGGAAACAATATCATACCTACAGCAGCCACGTCCAAACTATGATATGGAAGCAAATGATAGTATTCATGATTATTTTCTGATTTAAACTTGCCCCAGTAGCTATAATAATCTTTATCCATTTTGCTTAACTCGTTCTCTTACCACAGGAAGATATTACAATTAATAGCTATTTTTTTCTCTAAATAATGTTTAAAAAGAGATCTACTTCTTATTAAACTTTATCAAAGCTTCATATATGTTGCTATTTTACAACATATATGAATTGACTATAGTGACTTTTTCAAAACTTATTGCCCACTTAATATCACAACATAACTCTTAGAATATTTAGAAAACAGTACATAATAAAAATGCACAAGATGATCGATTCATCCCCGTACATACGGGGAACACTTATTACGCTCACCGCGTGCTGGTCTAGTCATCGGTTCATCCCCGTGCATACGGGGAACACTGGGGTTCAGCGGGCAAGCGGTATTCGAACACCGGTTCATCCCCGTGCATACGGGGAACACTATTGAGATCCCACGATGAAAAGGAACGTACTGCGGTTCATCCCCGTGCATACGGGGAACACGACAATCGACAAATATTCACCCAACAAATCCGCGGTTCATCCCCGTGCATACGGGGAACACGATCAGGAAGCGGTAGATACCGAGGTGAGTAACGGTTCATCCCCGTGCATACGGGGAACACGACATTACGTGTGTCGCGACAAGCAAAATCACCGGTTCATCCCCGTGCATACGGGGAACACGAAATAGCGATTAACATTAGTAACATTGAACGCGGTTCATCCCCGTGCATACGGGGAACACAGCCTGCTCTTCACCAGAAAGACCATGAATTTCGGTTCATCCCCGTGCATACGGGGAACACTAATGGCTCATCGGTGTTAAAGTTATCCATAGCGGTTCATCCCCGTGCATACGGGGAACACCACCGATAATATTAGTGGTGGTTTCCGCTTCACGGTTCATCCCCGTGCATACGGGGAACACTCTAATCATAATAGATTGAATCTATAAAGAAAATTTAAATACACTATTTCTACCAAAAAAATGCCCGACGGGTTAAAAAGTCGGGCATTTATTAAAATTCCACTAATAAGTAATATCAACGTCGGTAGTATTAACGAACAATAATCCCTAATAGAATACCAATCACACCGAAGTCTGCATCACTAAATGTGGTATTGGCAATACCAATATCACCAAGTACAGGTAATAAAAATACGGGTAAGAAAGTAATCAATAAACCTTGAGCAAAAGCACCTAAAATAGCACCTCGGCGTCCCCCTGTGGCGTTACCAAATACGCCTGCAGTTGCACCCACAAAGAAATGAGGTACCACCCCGGGTATAATCACAGTCCAATCTAAAGCATAAAGAATAAACATGCCAATGACACCCGCTGCAAAACTACTCAGAAAACCGACTAAAACGGCATTAGGTGCATAAGGAAATACCACGGGACAATCAAGCGCAGGTTTTGCATTGGGAACTAACTTATCAGAAATGCCTTTAAATGCAGGAACAATCTCTGCAATCACCATACGTACACCTTGTAGGATAATATAAACACCTGCCGCAAAGGTGATGGATTGCATTAAGGAGAACATAAACCAGTTTTTACCACCACTAACTTCACGAACAAAAGTGTCACCGGCAAATAAACACGTAATAATAAAAATTATGCCCATGGTGAAAGCGATCGCAACTGGCGTATCACGCAAAAAGAGTAAACTCTTAGGTACATTCATCTCTTCCGTTGAATGCGCTTTATTGCCAAATTTACTACCAATAAAACCAGATACAACATAGGAAATAGTAGAGAAATGGCCTAATGCGACATCATCAGAGCCGGTGATCTTTTTCATATAAGGATGTGCAATGGCTGGGAAAAATACCATTGATACCCCAACAACTAATGAACCTACTGCAACTAATACCGCCCCTTCTAAACCCGCTGTTGCCAAAATCACCGCGACCATCATCGACATAAATAAAGTGTGGTGACCCGTTAAGAAAATATATTTCCACGGTGTTAAGCGTGCAATTAATATATTGATTAACATGGCAAAGAACATAATCAGTGCCATCTCTTTACCAAAGCTTTTTTGTGCAATAGAGACTATGGCTTCGTTATTGGGTACAACACCTTGAATGCCAAATGCATGTTGGAAAATCGTTGAGAAATCACCAAGCGAGTTAATGACTAAACCTGCCCCCGCACCTAAAATAACAAAACCCATAATGGTTTTAACGGTGCCCTTAATACATTCTGTCGCAGGTTTTTTCTGAGCAATTAAACCAATCAATGCGATTAAACCCACTAATATAGCAGGCTCTGAAAGCACATCGCTCATTAGAAAGCGGAAAAAGTCCATACTAGGCTCCTTATAGCGCGCCTAATTCACGTAATGCGGTCGAAAGTTTCTCTTTCATCGCGACTTTATCAATCATATTATCTAAAGAAACAATTTTGCCATTAACCGCTTGAGCATTAAGTTGTTCCGCAATATCACGAGTTCCCACATAAATATCACTCGGTGTCCCTTTTGCCGAACCTAAATCGACATGATCAACATCAGCATTGACGGCCAGATCTTTTAAAATACTTTTGATGCTCATTTCCATCATTAAGCTACTGCCTAAACCATTTCCACATACAACGGTAATTTTCATCATATTCCCCTTGGTCATTTAAAATTGAATTAATAGTGATTAATAACAGCCAATACTTCTGCCTTACTTTTTGCTTGCAACAAAGTGTCTATATCATCTTGGTTATCAAAAAGTTCAGCTAATTTCACAATGGCATTAATATGGCTATCGTTATCTGTTGCGGCTAAAACAATTAAAAGTTTCACCGGATCATTTTCATCAGCACCAAATTCCACCCCTTTTTCGATGATAGTTAATGCTAAAGAGAGCTGATTAACCCCTTCTTCAGGACGTGCATGAGGCATAGCAATACCTGGTCCTAATACATAGTAAGGGCCTATTTGCTCGTGTGATTTATAAATCGCATCAACATAACGAGGCTCAATACAACCTTTGTCAATTAATGGCTGACAGGCGATTTTAATTGCTTCACGCCAATCTTTGACTTGTGGGATCACTTGTACCACATCCGGTGTTAATAATGTTTTAAGCATATTTATAACCTCAGTAAGGTGCTTTTTTGATCTCTGTATTAAGGATAATAATCACTAATGGTAGCGCTATCTAGATAGATTATGTGTAATTGTGATAGCGCTATCATTTTGATGAAATGTTAATTGCGAACAAGTGCAACAATTGACACTGTATTGTTTCTGCAGAGTGAGAAAATTTCAGGTAGGATCTGCGAATTAAAAATAAAGCCGAATAAATCTGATCACGATGATAAAAACACGTAAACGCCGAAATACAGGTCGCGTCACTTTACAAGAAGTTGCTAAACATGCCGGAGTCGGTTCAATGACCGTATCTCGCGCATTGCGTACGCCTGAATTAGTGTCGGATAAATTAAGAGAAAAAGTTAACCAAGCAGTGGCAGAGTTGGGATATATCCCCAATGCCTCAGCAGGGGCCTTAGCTTCCGCTCAAAGCCATATTATTGCTGTACTACTGCCCTCTTTTACTGATAAAGCCAGTGCTGATTTTATGCAATCATTGCAGCAGATCCTCAGCCGTCATCATTATCAAATATTAGTGGGATGTTATGAATATCAGCTCCATAAAGCAACTGATGTGATTAATATGCTATTACAGAGTAACCCTGCCGCATTAGTTGCCTTTGGCTCCCAATTAAGTGATGTACAGTTCTTACATATCAGTAATGCCAATGTGCCTGTTGTCAGTGTCGCGAGTCAATCTAATGAGCAATCTGCAATAAGTATTGATTGCGGTTATGAAAAAGCGGCATTTGATTTAACCCATTATTTAATTCAGCAAGGTAAACGTTGTGTCGGCTATGTTGGTGCGCTACAAGGACAACGTTTACACCACCAGCAAATTACCGGCTGGTCGCGTGCTTTATTAAAAAATTATTTAAATGCTGAGCAAAGTGTTACTACGCCCGACCCCGCTTCTATGGCATATGGTCGACAAGCATTAACAGAGATCTTATTACGTCAGCCCGAACTAGATGCCGTTATTTGTAGCCATGAGAGTATTGCTTTGGGAATGATGTTTGAGTGCCAACGAAGATTAATTAAAATTCCCCAAGATCTCGCTATCGCCTGCTTAGAAGGTTCTGAAAATAGCGCCCAAATAGCACCTTCCCTGACATCTATACACTTTAATTACCATAAAATAGGTAAAGAGGCAGGTAAGCACCTAATTGCACTATTGCAACATTTACGTGATGAGGTTGATAACGCTATGTTTGAAAATACCGTTATCAACTATGCTTATCGTTTAGAACTCGGACAAAGTACCCCTTAGTCAGTAGTTTCTTTTGTGTCCAAGCGAGTACTATTATTTCGCGTTAACCATAGAGAGAGTGCTTTAAGTGAATCAGGGGTAAATTCATCACAACGTTCAGTGATTTCTAAGGGAGTAAGCCAGCATACTTCCTCAATTTCTTCTGGCTGTAATGCAAATGGCCCATGTGATACACAACTAAATAAGCTTCCCCAAACGCGGCAACTCTCATCGTCATAATAGAATTGTCCATGTTCGGCAAAAGGAACCCCGGCAATACCTAGCTCTTCTTCTGCTTCACGACGTGCACTTTCGAGTGCATTTTCACCTTGTTGTACTACACCACCCGCGGTTGCATCTAACCAACCTGGATAGAAATCTTTTGTTTCAGTACGGCGTTGTGCCAAAATTTTTCCCATGCCATCGTGCACGACAATATAAGTTGCTCGGTGACGTAGGTTTTCTGCTCGCATTTGTTGACGTGTTGCTTGTGCAACAACTTCATTTTTTTCATCAACAATATCAACCCACTCGACCACTGCCGTATTTTCTTGTTCCATCCTCAACAAACCTTTTTTAATCGATGCTAAACGATCGTAATTTTTATCCTGAATATACCAAAATCACCATATTTCACCACTATAATAATCATAGGTAATTTGCTTTATTCATCTTGCGATTTTTTGCTTTTTATGATGTTACTAGGCAGACTGTAAAATATACGCTATTGAATATCACCTTATTGCGGAGGTTTTTATGATCGATCTTTATTATGCAAACACCCCGAATGGCCAAAAAATTACGCTTTTCCTCGAAGAAGTCGCCATGCCTTATACTTTGCATCATGTTGATATTGGCAAAGGTGATCAATTTAAACCCGAATTTTTAGCTATATCACCCAATAATAAAATTCCTGCTATTGTCGATAATGCTCCCGCTGACGGTGGTGAGCCACTCTCTATTTTTGAATCAGGTGCTATTCTTATCTATTTAGCAGAAAAAAGTGGCAAATTACTTAGCCATGATCTGCGAGAAAAAATGACCCAACTGCAGTGGCTATTTTGGCAAGTGGGGGGATTTGGTCCTATGCTTGGACAAAATCATCACTTTACGCGTTACGCCCCTGAAAAAGTACCTTACGCAATTAATCGTTATACAAAAGAGACCGAGCGTTTATATCAGGTGTTAGAGAGCCGACTCGCTCAATCTCCTTATCTTGGTGGAAACGATTATAGCATTGCTGATATAGCCACCTATACTTGGGCTCGTTACCATGACACACATCATATTGATCTAGCAGATTATCCTGCGGTAGAAAAATGGCTAAATACAATAAGCCAACGTCCAGCAGCCAAAAAACTGTTTGGTTAGTGACTAATCTCACCTATCAGGATGATACAACCTTAATTAGGATAGAGTAATCAGGAGGATGGTGATGAACATACTTATCACAGGTGGAACCGGATTAATTGGCAGAGCACTTATCTGCCAACTCGCATTAGATAAACATAATATTACCGTACTTTCCCGTTCGCCACAGAAAGTCTACTCTCATTTCTGTAATGAAATGGCGTGTTGGACTCATTTAGATGATAAAGAAAACTTAAACCAATTTGATGCAGTGATTAATCTTGCTGGAGAACCAATTGCAGACAAACGCTGGACACCGGAGCAAAAACAAACGTTAGTTAATAGTCGATGCAAATTAACCCAAAAGCTGGTGGATTTAATAAAAGCCAGCGACTCTCCCCCTGGTGTTTTAATTTCTGGCTCTGCGGTGGGTTTTTATGGTGATCAAGGTGAAAATAATGTCACTGAAGAGACGCCACCTAAGGATGAATTTACTCATCAACTCTGTGCCAAATGGGAAAATATTGCACTCGATGCACAAACGCCATTAACACGGGTGTGTTTGCTACGTACTGGTATTGTACTCTCTACAAAAGGAGGGGCATTACCTAAAATGAGCCCGCCTTTTAAATTAGGTTTAGGTGGAAAATTAGGTAATGGTAAGCAATATATGCCATGGATACATATTGATGATATGGTCAATGCCATCGTATTTTTACTTAATAATAACAATACCCAAGGCGCCTTTAATCTGACAGCCCCTCATCCAGTACAAAATAAAGCATTTACCACGACTTTAGCTCACATACTGAAACGCCCTGCATTTATGACGGTTCCTGCCACAATATTAAAATTAATGATGGGAGAAAGTGCCACATTAGTTTTAGGTGGGCAACAAGCATTTCCTAAGAAACTGCTCGATGCAGGATTCAGCTTTCGTTACCCACAACTGGAAGGCGCTTTAGAAGATATTATTCGCCATAAAAAATAGTCACTCGTCACACAGGGGATCAACGGGCAGGTTTATCCCCTTGCCAACGCTGAAAAAGATCATCCGGCAAGTCAATGTCAAATTGATCAAGCACTCGATTTACTGTCTGATTAACAATGTCATCGATCGTTTTAGGCTGAAAATAAAATGCAGGTACTGGTGGCATAATGATGGCACCAAGCTCTGCAGCTTGAGTCATTAAACGTAAGTGCCCTAAATGTAACGGTGTTTCGCGTACACACAGCACTAATTTACGTCCTTCTTTTAACACGACATCAGCGGCACGTGTCACTAACGTATCAGTATAGCTATGTACAATACCGGAGAGGCTTTTAATCGAACAAGGTAAAATAACCATACCATTGACCCGAAACGAGCCTGAAGAGATAGTCGCCCCTATATCTCGATCGTCATAAATAATATCAGCTAAAGCATGAATATCTTTGAGAGAATAATCCGTTTCTAATGAAATGGTACGACGCGCCGCTTGACTGATCACCAAGTGAGTTTCTACGGATGGCACGGATTTAAGTATTTCTAATAAACGAATACCATAAATTGCGCCACTGGCACCTGTTAGCCCGACAATCAGCTTTTTCATTATAATCCTCAGAATATATATCTTTGTTAATCATTATGATGATTAACCCTCAAAAAACAAGCGCCGATGTAGTGTTACGCTAGCATCGACGCTTGATAAAGGTGACTATTTTAACGGAAAATTAGCCTTCGTTATAGATTTCTAAGTTCTCAGCTTCATGTTGATCACGAATTTTATGTTCATCATCACGACGTAAATTTTCAAGGTAATCTAAATAGCCTTGATCAATGTCTTTTGTGATATAGACACCATCAAATACAGAGCATTCGAATTGGTTGATATCTGGATTTTCTTCTTGAACAGCGGCAATTAAATCAGAGAGATCTTGAAAAATAAGTCCATCAGCACCAATCAGTTTACGTATTTCATCCACTTCACGCCCATGAGCAATTAATTCATTGGCATTAGGCATATCAATACCATAAACATTAGGGAAACGCACTTCTGGAGCGGCTGAGGCAAAATAAACTTTTTTAGCCCCCGCTTCTCTCGCTAACTCAACAATTTGCTCTGATGTTGTGCCACGTACGATGGAGTCATCGATAAGTAACACGTTTTTATCGCGAAATTCTGCACGGTTGGCATTTAGTTTACGACGTACTGATTTGCGACGCTCTTGCTGGCCGGGCATAATAAAAGTACGTCCAACATAACGATTCTTCACAAAACCTTGTCGATAAGGTTTATTTAAGATGTGGGCAATTTCTAATGCAATATCACAAGAAGTTTCAGGAATAGGGATCACCACATCTATTTGTAAATCTTCCCACTCTTTAGCAATTTTAGCGCCGAGCTTTTGCCCCATACGTAGACGGGCGTTATATACGGAAATTTTATCAATAAAAGAGTCTGGGCGCGCAAAATAAACATACTCAAATAGACAAGGCACTAATTGCGGATTTTCAGCACATTGACGGGTAAACAGTTGTCCTTGCTCTGTGATATAAACAGCCTCACCGGGTGCTACATCACGCAAGAATTCAAATCCTAGTGTATCTAGAGCGACACTTTCAGACGCAACCATATACTCACTGCGTCCATCTTCTAAAGTACGTTTGCCTAACACTAAAGGACGAATGCCATAAGGATCACGAAAAGCTAATAAGCCGTGGCCGATGATCAAAGCAACGCAAGCATAAGCGCCACGTAATTTTTTATGCATAGCCGCAACAGCGGTAAAAATATTATCTGGCTCTAGCGGAAAATGATCGAAGCGATCTAATTCATACGCTAGCACATTGAGTAAAATTTCGGAGTCTGAAGTGGTATTGATATGTCGACGAGCAGTTTCAAATAATTGACGACGCAGCAAATGCGCATTGGTTAAATTACCATTATGTGCAAGTGTGATCCCAAAAGGTGAGTTAACATAAAAAGGTTGCGCTTCTGATGCACTCGAACTGCCCGCGGTTGGATAACGTACATGTCCTATTCCGATAGTTCCTTTTAAACGCAACATATGACGCGTTTCAAAGACATCTTTCACCAGCCCATTTGCTTTGCGTAGACGAAAACCGTTATTCTCATCAATTGTTGCAATGCCTGCTGCATCTTGACCTCGGTGTTGTAACACCGTTAACGCATCATAAATCGATTGGTTTACTGGATTAACTCCAGCGATACCGACAATACCGCACATGAAAAGATCCTCATCAGCCAGACGGAGAGGTTACATTTTCTCCGACACGAAACTTGACGCATTTTGTAGGTAGTCAAAGAACCACCTAATAATATGGTTGAATTGAGGAATAAGCTCAGAACGTTGCCAATCGGCACTGTCTGCCATAGGAGTAAAAGCACCCAAGACAAAAAGTAACGCTGATACAATCAGCACACCTCTTAAAGCCCCGAAACAGATCCCCAACACACGATCTGTACCTGATAACCCTGTGCGTTGAACAAGAGAGCTAATCACATAATTAATCACCGCACCGACAATTAGCGTTGCAATAAACAGTGTGACAATCGCAATCCCGTTACGAACCAGCTCATCTTCAAACCGAGTAAAATAGACGGCTAAATAAGGATAAAACTGACTTGCAACAAAAAAACCACAACCCCAGGTGATAAGTGATAATGCTTCACGAACAAAGCCACGGATCAGGCTAACTAATGCAGAAAAACCGATAATGGCAATAATGGCGTAATCTATCCAGACCATAAATCTCTATCCAATAACGATGCCCCGCATTAATACGGTAGCATTCTAACAGAAAACGAAAACGTTTGCGTAACCCTAATTTTCGATAATTTTAAAATAATTTACGGCGACATGAAAAATCATAATCGCCGCAATAAGTTAACACCTTGTTACTTCACTCATCTGATGTCTCATCAACATAGTTATGGTTTATAGGCTCTTACTTCACCTTGCAGGCCTGTTAGCTCTTTAAGGCGAGGTAACATCGCCTGTAACTCTGCTTTTGAGGCATTAGGCCCAATATAGATACGTGTCACTTTTCCTGAAACAGGGCGAGCAGGCACGGTATATACTGGATAACCGGAGAGATGCATTTTTGCAATAATTTCTTCAACCTTCGCCGCATTTTTCAAGGCACCTAACTGCACAACCCAAGCCTCACCTTTCGGCGCGGTTGTTTCTGATACCGCCGGTGGCGGAGTAGTTGGTGGCTCTACAGGCGGATTAACCACTTTAGGTGGCTCAACAACCGGTGTTGATGGCGCTACTTGAGGCTCCGATACTTCAGGAGTAGAAACTTGAGGCTGTTCAACCCCCGTCACCGCTTCAGAGATCATCGCCTCAGAAGCACCCTCTGATGGCGTTGACGGTGTTGTGGTTTGCTCAATCGGCGCTATTGATTCAATATCTTGCTCATCACCGGGTTTGGGGACTAAAGGAATAGAGGCAAATTGGTCTTCGTTATATTTCTTATCGCCGTCAAATAATGTAGGAAGAAAAATAACCCCTACCGCCACAAGAACAACGGCTCCGACTAAGCGATTTTGAAATTTACTTGCCACTCGCACTCTCCTTTTCCAATAGTTCCATTACATGAGCAACGGTATGGAATGATCCACATACAACCACAATATCATTTTTTTGCGCCTCAGATATTGCTTGTTGCCATGCTTGCTCGACACTATCAAATACTGCCGGATAGTCGAGGTGCTGAGCTAATACCTGGGCTGATGCGCCACGAAACTCATTCAATGGCGCAACATACCACTGATCGGCTTGAGGGGATAAACACGCTAATGTACCCGCAATATCTTTATCACCCAGCATACCAACAACAATGCGCACTTTGGTATCAGAATAACGCGGTAATTGCGCCAGTTTTTCGGCTAAATACCCAGCAGCATGCGGATTATGAGCAACATCAAAAATAACTAATGGATGCTGCGAAATTATCTGAAAACGTCCCGGCAACTGAGCTTTACTCATTCCCTCAACGATACTTTGATGGGTGATCCCTTGACTCACTTTATCATCGGTTTTCAATAAGCAGCGTATTACTGCCATTGCCGTACCTGCGTTGGCTAAGGGAATATTAGGGATGGGAAGTTTTTCAAACTGCTTATCTGCACTACGCCAATGCCAGTGATCACCATCAATAGAAAATGACCAATCAACACCACGACGAAATAATTTAGCCTGTTTCTGTTGCGCGACTTGTGCAATAGAAAGTGGCATATCTGGCTCGCCTACAACAGCATAGTGATTTTTACGGAAGATACCGGCTTTTTCATGACCAATATGCTCTCTATCAGCCCCTAACCAATCGGTATGATCAAGGGCAATACTGGTGATAGCTGCAATATCGGCATCAACAATATTAGTCGCGTCTAAACGCCCCCCTAACCCAACTTCAAGAATAACCACATCAAGCTGAGCTTGTTGAAATAGTTTCAATGCGGCGAGTGTGCCGTATTCAAAAAAAGTCAGCGAAATATCGCCTCTGGTTTGCTCTATTTCAGCAAATACTTGACAAAAATCAGCTGGTGAAAGCTCTTTACCTTGAATGCGAACACGCTCGGTATAACGGACAAGATGAGGTGAACTATAAACCCCCACTTTCAATCCTGAAGCCATCAAAATTGACTCGAGCATATGGCAAGTGGTTCCTTTACCATTAGTACCCGATACAGTGATAACTTTAGGGGCAGGACGTAATACATTCAGTAATTGACCTACCTTGCCCACGCGCTCAAGTCCCATATCAATAGCACTTGAGTGTAAGTGTTCAAGATAAGAAAGCCACACCGACAAAGGCGATGTGGCTTGAGGAGCAGTTATGATATTAGACATCTTCTTTTTTATTCGTTTCGATGTTAATTTCTGGCTCATTGTCAGAAGATTCGATGTCATCAGCGATCATTTCTTCGCCTAGCAGTTCATCTTCGTCTTTCGCTAAATCATACTGAGTCAGCTTAGCCAGTAATTCAGCTAGCTCATCACGCATTTCAGGACGACGAACTATCATATCTATCGCCCCTTTTTCTAGCAGGAATTCACTACGTTGGAAACCCGCGGGTAATTTCTCACGTACAGTTTGTTCAATAACACGTGGACCGGCAAAACCAATCAAGGCTTTCGGCTCAGCAACATTAATATCACCTAACATTGCTAAACTTGCAGAAACCCCACCCATAGTAGGATCGGTCATCACTGAGATATAAGGTAAACCACGCTCTTGCATTTTAGCTAATGCGGCACTGGTTTTTGCCATTTGCATTAATGACATCAATGCTTCTTGCATACGTGCACCACCACTTGCAGAGAAGCAAATCAGTGGACAATTATCTTCTAATGCTTGTTCAACCGCACGAACAAAACGCGCACCCACAACAGACGCCATAGAGCCGCCCATAAATGCAAATTCAAAAGATGCGGCCACAACAGGCATTTCTTTTAACGTACCTTTCATCACCACTAGGGCATCTTTTTCATGGGTTTGTTTCTGAGCCGCAGCAATTCTGTCTTTATATTTTTTAGAGTCGCGGAATTTCAGAATATCTTTAGGCTCTAACTCACTGCCCAGCTCAGTCGTGCTTCCTGTATCAAGAAAAGTTTCTAAGCGACGGCGTGCTGAAATACGCATGTGATGATCACATTTGGGGCACACTTCTAAATTACGCTCTAATTCTGCGCGGTAAAGTACTTGCCCACAGCTATCACATTTTGTCCAAACCCCTTCTGGGATATTGGCTTTACGTGAACTCGTGATATTGCTTTTATTAAGAATTTTTTCAATCCAGCTCATTAACGGACCTTTTCGTCTGAATCTGACCTTCGCCAGTTTATACTCGTCATATTTTAAGTTGCAGCATGTTGACTGCGTTTAATTGCACAAGTCACCTACTTTGTCGGTGTGCTTTTCGTGCTGCATTCACTTATCGCCTAGCTACAACCCTAATTATTTAGAGCAGATTATTGTGAACATGTTAACTCACAATATACTGGCTATGTGGTTAGCAAAGTTTATGATGATACCGCTTACTGAATTTCAGCGCATCTCTTTATTATTGCTATTCTACGGCAAAAGCTAATGATAACTGCTCAAACCTCTTGGTTATCACTCTCTTTTTTGGCCTTTGCACTCGCTCTACGATGGCGTATCACTTCGATAACACCAGGTAAAATAGAAATAACAATAATGGCAACAATTAGCAATTTTAAGTTCTTTTGAACAATATCTAAGTCACCAAAAAAGTATCCAGCATAAGTAAATAGCAGTACCCATGCAATGGCACCCGTTACATTATAAAAAGCAAAATGACGATATGACATTTTGCCCATTCCTGCAACGAATGGCGCGAAAGTTCGGACAATCGGCACAAATCTTGCCAAAATTATCGCTTTACCACCATGTTTTTCATAGAAAGCATGGGTTTTATCTAAGTATTCTCGTTTAAAGATACGTGAATTGGGGTTACTAAAGAGTTTTTCACCAAAAATGCGCCCAATAGAATAGTTAACCGCATCACCTAAAATCGCAGCGAAAAGCAGTAAGAGAACCATTAGGTGAACATTAACATCATTGGTATCTAACGCAGATAAAGCCCCCGCAACAAACAGTAACGAATCGCCCGGTAAGAATGGCGTGACAACAAGCCCCGTTTCACAAAAAATAATTAAAAATAGAATGGCATATACCCATGTACCATATTGAGCGACTAACTCGGCTAAATGGACATCAATGTGTAAAATAAAATCAATTAGAAATTTTATTAAATCAGCAAATTGCGTTAATAATTCCATAAATCCTCAGAAAACGGGGTAATTTTATGTTTAAAGTATTTAAAATGGGTTATCTGCTAAAAATAGCGGCCCCATTGCTGGTTTAGGAAGTTCGAAACGTTCAGGGTAATCAACCGAAACAAGATATAAACCATTTGCTTTTGCAGTTGCTGCTGCTTTAGTCCTATCTTTTAAGGCTAATAATTCAGCCATCCAAGTAATAGCCTGATTACCACAGCCAATTTCCAATAAACTCCCCACAATATTTCTTACCATATGATGGACAAAAGCATTGGCTTTTATATCTACCACCACATAATCACCATAGCGTGAAACATTCACATGCATCACATTACGCCAAGGTGTTCTAGATTGGCATTGTACGGCTCTAAACGAGGTAAAATCATTCTCGCCTAATAAACATTGGGCAGCTTGATGCATTCGTTGTGCATCTAGAGGGTAATGGAAATGCGTTACCCCTGAGGATAAAATTGCAGGACGATAGCGATGATTAAAAATCACATAACGATAACGTCTTGCGGTTGCGCTAAATCGAGCATGAAAATCATTCGCTACCGTTTTTACCCAACGAACGGCAATATCTTGTGGTAAATGGGTATTAACCCCCATCGTCCATGCCGCATCTTTGCGATGAGCCGTTGTCTCAAAGTGCACAACCTGCCCGGTTGCATGAACCCCGGCATCAGTTCTGCCGGCACAAAAAACAGAGATAGGCTCATTTGCTACTTGAGATAACGCTTTTTCTAACCGTTCTTGGACACTACGAACCTCATTTTGACGTTGCCAGCCATAATAGTGGCTACCGTCATATTCAATGCCTAGCGCTATCTTTAATGGTGTACTTTCTGCCACAATCGCAGGCTCACTGATTGATTGCGCTATCACATCAGCACTCTCTTGGTCGTTCATCAGTAAAACTGCTCCTGCACTAATTTTTCAGCCACTTCTACAGCCATTAATGCTCCGCCAAAACGCACGTTATCTGCAACAGACCAAAATTGTAACGCTTCAGGCACACCATAATCATTACGTAAGCAACCTAAGTTCAAGCTAACATTACCGGAGGCATCGGTGACTTGAGTTGGAAAATCATTTTCATCACTAATATTGAGGGAGTCATGTTCTTGTAATGTTTCCCGTGCTTCTTCACTTCCCATTGGACGTGATGTTTCCAACTGCACAGATTGTGCATGACCATAGAAAACAGGCGCTTGTAATGTGGTTACTGAGATAGGTAGTCCATCGTCTTGCAAGATTTTACGGATCTGATCAACCATTTGGCGCTCTTCTTGAATAGAACCTTCATTATCAACTAACAATGGTAAAATATTAAATGCCAGTTGTTTATTAAAGCGACCAAGCTCTGGAGGAACACCGTTCAGTAAACGCGCACTTTGCCCCGCTAATTCATCAACAGCTTGTTTACCAAAACGAGATACTGACATCAAATTTGTCACATTCAAGCGAGTTAAGCCTGCGGCTTCGGTTAATGGATAGATAGCGCGTAACAGTTGGCTTACCATGCTATCAGCAATAGCGATAATATTGCGGTTACGATACTCTGCCAGCATAGATGTATTCACCCCTGGTACAACTAAAGGTACATCCCACTCCATCGCAAATAAACCACTGCAATCAATAACAATACAACCTGAATCTGCTGCAAGTTGTGCGTATTGCGCACTAATCTCAACCGGCGCGGCAAAAAAAGCGAGTTGAATATCCGCCCATTCGATATTATGAATACCTTGTACTGCAACACTTTTACCCTTTACACGGATAGTTTTGCCAATACTGTCTTCACTGGCGATCGCCGTTAATTCGCCAATAGGAAAATCACGCTCTTGCAGAAGCTCTAAAATAGCTTCACCCACAGCACCTGTTGCGCCCACAAGCGCAATATTCCAACCCTCTCCCATAAAATATCCTCCAATACAGTAAAATGTTTAAATAATGTCACGTCTTATTTATGTGTTGCATTAAACCCAATAGCATTGAGTAAGCTCGCCGTTATCGGGTTATCACATACCACCTGTAATGAAGACCATTCACGACGGACAGGGTAAAACTTACGTAGCTTATCAAACTCCCCTTTGATACCGGCAACTTTGCGCAATGGTGCATCATCACGACGTACATCATAGACAAGATGAATAAGCTGTTTGAGTAATGTTTGAGTTAATTCACCTTGTACAGAAATTGTGGAGATCAACGGTTTTGGTAACAGTGTTGATAATTCAACGTGTTGAGGTTGACCAATAAAATCACAATAAGCTTCATAAACCTGCGTTGTTCCTCTCGCCTTCCCTTCTAAGGTATAGCCGGCAATATGTGGTGTTGCGATATCAACTTTATTTAATAACTCAAGAGAAAGATCGGGTTCTGGCTCCCAAACATCTAGAACAACGCGTAATTTTTTACCTTGGTTTAAGGCTGATAATAATGCAGCATTATCAATAACCTCGCCACGGCTTGCATTAATTAAAATACGACCTTCAGGTAAAATATCGAGGTTGCTCTCATTAATTAAATGGTAGCTGTTATAACGACCCGATTTATTTAGCGGTGTATGGAAAGTCAGGATATCCGCCTGCTTTAATAGCGTTTCTAAAGAATGAAATTGTTCATCATCCCCTCTGTCAGCTCTAGGCGGATCACAAAGTAGTACATTCACACCTAATGCGCGTAAGCGTTTTGCCAGTCTCCCTCCAACATTGCCAACGCCAACAATGCCAACGGTTTTATCTGTTAATTGAAATCCTTCTTGCTCAGCAAACACCATCAACGCAGAGAAGACATATTCAACAACAGCGATCGCATTACAACCTGGCGCAGATGAAAACGCTATTTTTTGTTGCTCTAGCCATGCTGTATCAACATGATCAAAACCTGCCGTTGCGGTGCCGACAAATTTTACCGGTTTGCCCGCTAATAGTGATGCATTGACTTTAGTAATCGATCTCACCATCAATGCATCAGTATCATCAAGCTCTTCAATAGGTAAAGGGCGACCCGGTACAGCTTTTACTTCGCCTAATTGGCAAAAAAGCTGCTGCGCATAAGGCATGTTTTCATCAACCAGAATTTTCACGGTGTTATCTCACTGATTTGTTTTTTATGTGTGTAAACAAAGGATCAAAAATAAAATTAAGCGGTCTATTTTGCCACTTATTCCAAGTAAAGCCTATTATTGACGATAAAAACTGACGCTATTTTAAGTAAATATATGAAAAGAAACCTTAACCATTGGGTAAGCGACGAAATCTTTCTGGTGTTGTTCCAGCAAATTGCTGAAACATGGCAATAAATGAGGATGATGAGCTATATCCAACATCAAAGGCCACATCATTAACACTTTTTCCTTGCTCTAACAAAGAGATAGCATGTAAAAAACGTAATCGCTTACGCCATTCACTAAAAGACATGCCTAACTCTTGCTGACAACGACGTGATAAGGTTCTTTCTGAGGTATAACGTTTTTTTGCCCATAATTCTAATGAGGTATTATCAGCAGGATTTTGCTCTAATGCTGCCAAAACGGGTGCTAACAGCTTATCTTTTGAGGAAGGTAAATAGGTATGGTGAATAGGAGATACTTTTAGTTGGTCTATTAACACTTGAGATAAACGTAGATCTTCTTTTGTTTGCGGTTTACAAACGCCACGACGGAAGAAATCGGCAAAAATCGTCGAAAAAATAGGACTTAGTTGAATAAGACAGGGTTTATCCAATAAACCTTCACACCAACTGGGTGCAATATCTAGCACCTTAAAAGATAAGGTTTTTTTATTGTAACTTGCGTGCCCTACTTTTTCAGGGATCCATACACTAAATTCAGGTGGCGCTAAAAAACGCTGCCCACCAGCTTCTAAATCCATTACTCCAGAGATCACATAAAGCAATTGACCAAACTCATGTTGATGATAACGAAATTCAGTTTCTGCAAGCAATTGCTCATCACGAAAACGGACCGTATCTGGATCAGAGAGTAACCACTGCATCTCTTTTTGTTGTTCAATTGTCATCTTAATGTTGCTCTTTTATCGTTTTGTCTTTATTGGCCTATCGGTTGTCTGCTTTTCATTATATATATCTAATCAGACAGGCTTACAATAGCCATCTGGTTTAAAAATAGATGTGAGAATAATGAAAAGTGTAATCTTCCCGCTGTTAGCGGTACTTATTTGGTCAATTAATGCGGTTGTCAATAAAGCGGCAACATCTGTGATAGATCCAGCCGCTATCTCATTTTATCGCTGGTTCTTAGCATTTTTACTGATGACGCCGTTTCTGTTAGTCCCTGTTTGGCATCATCGTAAAACCGTAAAACAATATTGGTGGAAATTATTTATTCTCGGCGCATTAGGTATGGGGTTATATCAAAGTTTAGCTTACTATGCGGCTTATTATGTGACAGCAACCTTTATGGGAATATTGAATTCACTTATTCCATTATTAACCGTTATTATTAGTATTTTTGTACTGCGTGTCGTGCCTACTGTAGGGATTGCACTCGGAACTATTTTATCTATTAGTGGACTTGTCTGGTTAGTCAGCCACGGTGATCCTTCACAACTCCTTTCTCAAGGATTAGGACGTGGTGAATTAATGATGTTTATCGCATCAACTGCCTATGCATTTTACGGAGTACTTACCAAACGTTGGTCAATTCCTTTACCTAATTGGCAGTCTCTATATGTACAAATAGGTTTTGGTGTTTTATTACTAATACCTAATTTTCTTACCGCAGAAAGTATTGCATTAACAAAAGATAATGTTGGATTAGTTATTTTTGCAGGGGTTGGCGCCTCTATTTTAGCGCCTTATCTGTGGATCTTAGGTGTAATGAAATTAGGTGCAAATACAACCTCTATCTTTATGAATTTAATTCCTCTATTTACCGCAATGATCGCTGTAGCAGTGTTAGGTGAAGAGATGCACAGTTATCATTTTATTGGCGGAGGCGTTATATTGTTAGGGATATTCTTAGTACAAAAACTAAGAGCACCACTGAATTTCCGTCGTCAATCTGTCACAAAAAAAGCAGATTGTCAGCAGGAGATGTGAGTCAATGTCAGCTAGACTATAAATAAAAAAATACCGGCTAAGCAATTAGCCGGTCACTTTACTCCCCTAGTTTTTATAAATAAAAACCAAGGCAAGAAAATCAAAGTATAAAATATAAAGTAATACAAGTATCCGTTGCAAACATTACCAACTTTTATATTAAATATCTCCTGCTTATTTAATATAAAATAATCCAGATCAATTTTTCCCCTCACCTTTTTAATGCTATCGATATTTTCATTAAGTTAACTATTTATAAAATAAAGGATTTAATCTATAAAATTAGTTTTTAATTAAATGATTGATTTAAAATCATAGTGAAAACAACTAATTTTAAACAATTAGATAGTTATTTTATCTATTGGATCTGTATGATAAAAAAATGACAATCAATAAGATTATGCTTTAATAATATTTACAGCATTTTTTTAACATAGTTTTCTAGAAAACCAAAAGGATCTTTATTTATTTTGCAGAACAAATTTATTTATACAAAAAATAAAAAAGCAGTCACTTATTATAAGCAACTGCCTTTATCATTTATACAAGGAAAACTAAGTATAACTAACTATTTCTTATACTTACTCATCACAAGTGAAGCATTAGTGCCACCGAAACCAAAGCTATTTGACATCACTGTATCTAGTTTTTGCTCTGTTGGTTTGGTAATGATATTCATACCATCCGCTTTATCATCAAGCTCTTCAATATTAATACTTGGTGCGATAAAACCATGCTCTAACATCAGTAGACTGTAAATGGCTTCATGAACACCTGCAGCCCCTAATGAGTGACCTGTCATTGCCTTAGTTGCAGAAATAGCCGGTGTTTTAGTTCCAAAAACTTCAGCAATCGCTTCAAGCTCTTTTAAATCACCCACAGGCGTCGATGTACCATGAGTATTGATATAATCAACATGATCAATACCTTGCATTGCCATTTGCATACAACGTACGGCACCTTCTCCCGATGGAGCAACCATGTCAGCACCATCAGATGTTGCACCATAGCCGACAATTTCAGCGTAGATATGCGCACCACGTGCTAATGCGTGCTCTAATTCTTCAACAACCACAATACCGCCACCACCAGCGATAACGAAACCATCACGGTTTTTATCATAGGTACGAGAAGCTTTGGTTGGTGTATCATTATATTTTGTTGAAAGTGCCCCCATAGCATCAAACTCACAGGTCATCTCCCAACTTAGCTCTTCACCACCACCGGCGAAAACCACATCTTGTTTACCTAATTGAATTAATTCAACCGCATGACCAATACAGTGTGCTGATGTTGAGCAAGCTGAACTAATTGAATAGTTAACGCCTTTAATTTTAAACGGTGTAGCTAAACAAGCTGATACACCAGACGCCATTGCACGAGTTACCATATAAGGACCTACACCGCGTAGACCTTTAGCTCTCATGCCGTCCGAACCTTGTACTTGGTTACGAGGAGAACCACCACCGGAGCCGACAACTAAACCAGAACGAATGTTAGAAACTTGATCTTCTGTTAGACCTGAATCATCAATCGCTTGTTGCATAGATAAATAGGCATAAACCGATGCATCACTCATAAAACGGCGGATTTTACGGTCAATAAGACCTTCAGTATCAAGCTTAACATTACCCCAAATGTGGCTACGTAGCCCCATCTCTTTAAATTCTTCTGAGAAAGTTATCCCGGAACGGCCTTCTTTTAAAGAGTCCAGCACTTCTTGCTGGTTATTACCAATGCTCGAAACAATACCCAGACCCGTGATCACTGCGCGCTTCATTTATACCTCTTTACAATAATAGTTGTAGCTGCGGGATTTCTGAATAGCACTTTAGCGTACACTTGTACGCTGAACAAGTCCGATCAGGATCTTTTTTACAAAAATGCAGATAATATGAAAAATCTCTGCGTACTCAAAAGGTGGAAGATGCTTAAGAACAGCGTTAAGATAGCCCATTATTTTTGGTAAAATACAGGTAGTTCCGTGAATAACACTGCTATAAATACCGCCTCTTTAAGTTGGAATGAACTTGGTACTCCGATTTCAAAACAGTTTGATGACATCTATTTTTCCAACCAAGATGGTCTTGAAGAAACTCGACATGTATTCCTACATGGAAATCATTTTCCATCTCGTTTTGGTACACATGTACGCTCTGAGTGTGTTATAGCAGAAACCGGATTTGGCACAGGATTAAACTTTTTAACACTGTGGCAAGCCTTCGAGCAATTTCGTCATCACTCACCTGATGCGCCATTAAAGCGTTTACATTATGTCAGTTTTGAAAAATTTCCTCTGACTAAAGCTGATTTGCAAACAGCCCATAGCCATTGGCCAGAACTAGCACAATATTCAACAGCGCTTTGTGCACAGTGGCCTTTACCTATTGCCGGTTGTCATCGTCTTATTCTTGCTAATGGCGCGATAACGCTTGATTTATGGTTCGGTGATATCAATACATTACTGCCACAAACTCGCCAAGCTTTACATAATAAAGTTGATGCGTGGTTTCTTGACGGCTTTGCACCAAGTAAAAACCCACAAATGTGGAGTGAAACATTATTTCAAGCAATGGCAGACTCGATGCGTGAAAATGGCACTTTTGCCACCTTTACCGCAGCTGGGATAGTAAAACGAGGATTGCAACATGTTGGTTTTGAAATAAAGAAAATAAAAGGCTTTGGTCAAAAAAGAGAAATGTTAACAGGGGTATTTCCCCATCCTCCTGCCAATGCATTTGTTCCCTACTATGCCAGACCTTGTGCTACACAAAGAAAAGATATCGCTATTATCGGTGGGGGGATCGCCAGTGCATTAACTGCGCTCGCCTGCTTAAAAAGAGGCGCCAAAGTCACGCTCTATTGTGAAGATACACATCCTGCGGCAAATGCCTCAGGCAATCGGCAGGGTGTGTTATACCCATTACTTAATGGTAAATCTGATGAGTTAGAACACTTTTTCACTAGCGCTTTTTTATATGCCCGCCGTTATTATGATGAGTTAAACCATAATGGCGTCAACTTTTCACATCAATGGTCCGGTGTTGCCCAAGTCATTTATAATGAAAAAGTGCGCAAAAAAATAGCGCGAATAATCGAGCATTCCACACCTTTTTCTCAACTCGCTCATTATGTCCATCAAGATGAAATGAATTCACTTTGTGGATTAGCCATCAACCAAGATGGTCTTTTTTATCCTCAAGCAGGTTGGCTTTCTCCCACAGAGTTAACCACCAATGCATTAAAATACGCACAACAACAAGGTCTCAAGCTACTCTTTGAACATCAAGTCACTCAATTAACCTCACAACAACAGCATTGGCAGTTAGAGGTGACTCACCAAGCAACAACGTATAAAACACAACATGATTGCGTTATTTTAGCTAATGGGCACCGTATTACTGATTTTATACAAAGTGAAAAACTGCCTATCAGTGCAGTAAGGGGTCAAGTTAGCCATATTTCAACGACACCTGATATCGCACAATTAAAAGCGGTGCTCTGCTATGATGGCTATTTTACGCCGGTTGATCCTCAAGATAATCTGCATTGTGTTGGGGCAAGCTTTCGTCGTGATCGACTAGATTTAAATGTTTCAATTGAAGAGCAACAAAATAATCAATGGCACCTCACGCACTGTTTAGCACAATCACCTTGGGCACAGCAGGTAGATTTTAGTGATAACGATGCGCGTGTCGGGATCCGCTGTACAATAAGAGATCACCTTCCTTTATTAGGTGAAGTACCCGATTTTGAAAAATTAGTTGTCGCCTATACGCATTTAGATCGATTTAAGCGTAGAAAGCAAACACCTATTTTGGCACCGAGTTATCATCAGCTTTATATTATTAGTGCATTAGGTTCACGTGGTTTATGCTCTGCACCTTTATCTGCGGAGATCTTAGCAAGCCAAATCTTTGATGAGCCATTTCCTGTAGAAGATAGTGTGTTAAATGCCTTACATCCAAATCGTTTCTGGGTAAGACCATTACTACGCGGAAAAGCTATTGAATTAAAATCATAGGATCAGTCACTGAAATTACGGTTGATATTTAAGTAACTATTGTTTATTGGTTACTTAAATATCTTTATAGTATTTAAATTATAGTATTTAAATTTCACACTTCATCGCACAACGCATTTCTCTCGCAAATCCCCCATGCTCTACTTCATTATCTAAAATTTGTTGTAAAGAATAGGGTATTTGATGCTCAAGTAAGATATGGAAACCTAAACGCTGATAATAGGGAGCATTCCAAGGGACATCGCGGAAAGTCGTTAACGTTACCGCATTAAATTGCTGTAATTTAGCTTCATTTTTTACTGTCTGGATCAGCAATTTACCAATCCCTTTATTTTGCCAATCTTTACTTACCGATAATTCATGAATAAATACACTTTCAGGTAGTTGTTGCGTCATGATAAAACCAACGGGATGATTGTCATGATTAACAGCAACCCAGTGAGCATGTTGATGGATAAATTGAATATGCGCCTCAACACTTTGTACACCACTTTCGCTGATCCAACTTAATTCTTTTATGCTGCTAAATAACTCTCCTGCCGATTGTTCAATCTTCGGTAGTTGGTTGGCATCAGCCAATTGAGTTGGCCGAATAGTGATCTCGTGAGTGGCGATTTTATTTGATGCGTTGGTCATAAATAATCTCTTTTATAACTTGCTATTTGCTTATTAAGAGTATCAATTACCTATAAAAAAACCATCCATAAGGATGGCTTTTTATCCGTTCTACCAAAAATTTAATCTCTAGGTAAGATCCCATAAGATTGATATTGGCTCGCTTGGTGAATAAAAGAATTATAGTATTTATTATCTTCAACAGAGTTTTTTACTGCTCTTTCACTATCGGCTTTTGATAACTTATTTATTGCTTCATGTAATGGTGTTTTAAGCTGTTTATGGATATTAGGATCATTACTTTCTTTAATTTGATCAAGCAATGCAACCCAATTTTCTGCCTCTGCTTGAATATCAGGATCAGTAAACTGTGGTTGAGGTAAACTGTAGTCTAACGCTAGATTAACAGTATCGTTATACTCATCTTGAGGGGAAAGTGGTTTTAGATCTTGACCATAATCAGTCATAATATATTGGATTAATTCAGGTTTATCAAAACATTTGGTTTTGATGTTCCCCATTTCGTTTTTATTATGGCTTTTAATTTCACTGGGGAAAGGTTCACCTAACGTATAAGTACATTTAAATACATTGCCATCAATCAAGGTAGCATTCGTGCTTTGTAATGGCATTTCTAACTGATAGCCATTAATAACCACTTTATATTCTGTTGGTTTAAAGCGATCTCCCTTACCTTGTACAGCATAGACTTCAGATAAACGGTAATACATAAAATTATCAGGATTTAAAATTCCACCATTGTTGTTTTCATACACCATAAAAGTGGATTTATTACCTGCACTATCTTGTAAACTATGTTCGCCCGGTGAGAGTGTTAAATAACCACTTTTACCCGGCTCAACCTGATATGTTTTATCATCAACAACAAAGCTCATGCTTTTTTCACTGGGATTACTGTAATAAAACTTATCTTTTTTATTATCTAAATCAAGTTGATCACAGGCAGATAAAACCAATACCATGCTAGCAATAAGGCTTATTTTAAAGAAATTTTTCATCGTATTGTTATCCTTATCATAAATATTTTATGCAAATCATTTGCATCCCGAGAAACATTCCTAAAAAACATTTAAAAGTAATTTGGCAGAAATGGCAAGGAGTAACAAAAGATAGCACTATTATGCTTTAATCAATGAAAGAGACATCGACTTTGAAAAATCAAATAAAAACAATTGATAAATAGTAAGGAGAATTTTTGTATAAAATCCTTTCTTTTTCAAGCTCAACTGTCTTAAACAAGGTTTTCGATGTGGTTAATCGTTAGCAATCAAAGAAAAACAACCGATAGTATCGGTTGTTCTCAATATAGGTTATTTATACTAATTAATCGAGTTAACTAAATCATGCCACGTCGATAAAACCAATATTTGATCAGGAGGAGAAAGCTCTCCTGCTTTGATAGCTTTTTGAATGCTCTCTTCTACACGGGATTTTAATGCTGATAATTGCGTATTGTTTTCTTGCTCAAGCTCCGCAATCGCTAAAGTGATGTGGCCTTGTAAATATCCACCAGCAAATAATTCATCATCCGTAGCATGTTCAACACGGCTATCAATTTTATCTAATAAGTACGTTTCATACTCAGAAAGCATTATTTATCCTCAATATATAATGTTGCTATCAGATTTAAGTCACTCAATGTTTCAATAGCAACCTTATTACCTCAGGCTTTATTGGTTTACTAAAACCTGCGCAGTGGATAGACGAGGATAGTTTATCTCGTCATCCTTAATTAACGAGGGGATTTTCCTGATAAGGAAATTGCTCCGGCGTTAACTCAGGTGTATTGTAAAACAAATGTAACGCATTAATAAATAGCTGTGCACGTGGCGGGATATTTTTATCGCGCAAATAAGCTAATACTTGCTCTCTCACCTTGTTTCTAAACTGGTAACGGTCTGGCTCAAAATCCCCGTCTAAATTATCGCAACTCACGTTAAATGGATAATTGGCTGCTTGGCAGAATAACCAGTCAAGAGCTTGAGGCTTGATTTCAACTCGTTCAAACTGCTCTTGAGTCACTTGATCTCGCCCATCAGGACAATACCAATAACCATAATCAACCTGCTGACGACGCGCATCCCCAGCAATACACCAATGCGATATTTCATGTAATGCACTCGCGTAAAATCCATGTGCGAAAATGATTTGGTGATAAGGTATCTCTTCACTCTTAGGCAAATAAATTGGCTCGTTATCACCTTTAACTAAACGTGTTTGGTAACTATCGCTAAAACATTGATTAAAAATATCAATTAACTGCTGATAATGATGTGCTGACATTTAAAAATTATCTTTCCTAATTAAAAAGTGCAGAAAACCAAAGTGCAATAGTATCACCATGATTGTCATGAATGAGTTTGATGCTCATCAAAAAGGAGATAATGACCAGCATTGGTCTAATTAATTTTTGTCCTTTGGTTAACACCAACCCTGCACCTAAGCGAGCACCAATAAACTGCCCGCATAACATAACTAAACCTATGGTCCAAATTACCTGTCCACCAAGAATAAAAAATAGCAAAGAGCCAAAATTAGAGGTGAAATTGAGTAATTTAGCATGTGCTGTCGCCTTTGAGAGATTATAACCAAGTAACATGACATAACCTAAAGCGAAAAAAGATCCCGTTCCAGGACCAAAAACACCATCATAAAAGCCAATACCACCGCCAATAATAACCCCGAAAGTATAATAGCCAAGACGTTGCTTACTATCCTTAGCCCCGATAGATGGTGTTAATAAAAAATAGAGACCGATTGCGATAGTAAGAACAGGTAGCGCTTGTTTTAGTAATTCAGGATTAATAAATTGTACTAACATCGCACCAGAAACAGCACCAATAAAAGTCATAAAAATGGCAAAGTGCTGTGCTTTTAAATCAATGACGCGACGACGAATAAAATAGAGTGTGGCTGAAAAAGAACCGCCCACTGATTGAAGCTTATTTGTTGCCAACGCTTGTACGGGTGATATTCCCGCAGAGAGCAAGGCAGGAATAGTGATCAAGCCACCACCGCCAGCAATAGAGTCAATAAAGCCTGCTAATACAGCAACAAAAAAGAGTAGAAGGTAGATGCCATCTGAAAATAGCCAATCCATTTATCTATCCGAATTATCAGAAATGAGGGGGCGTGTGTTACTGATTTATTTGATTATTTTAAATAAAAACAGTAACACTATCTGAGCATAGAATAATAAGGCGCTCACACCTTTAAAAACTCATAGCAAACTTACTACAGATTATGCGCTGTATTATTGATGTAAGCTAAGATCACCATTGCATTAATGGAGGAATAACATCACCACATTGACCCCGTTGACGTAACGCATGATCAAGTAACACAATAGCCATCATAGCTTCTGCAATAGGAACAGCTCGGATACCGACACACGGATCATGTCGCCCTTTGGTGATCATATCGACTTCTTCACCTTGTCGATTAAGTGTCTTACCAGCAATAGTAATACTTGAAGTTGGCTTTAAAGCAATATGTGCAATAATAGGTTGACCACTACTAATGCCACCTAATACGCCCCCCGCGTGATTACTGCTAAAACCTTCTTTGGTAATTTCATCGCGGTTTTCAGTCCCTTTTAAGGTCACCACATCAAAACCATCTCCGATTTCAACGCCTTTTACTGCGTTGATGCTCATTAACGCATGAGCCAAATCGGCATCAAGTCTATCAAAAACGGGTTCGCCTAATCCTGCAGGTACACCTTCTGCAACCACGGTAACTTTGGCACCTATAGAATTACCCTCTTTTTTTAGCGCTCGCATATATTCATCAAGGGCATCTAGGCGAGAAGGATCTGGGCAAAAGAATGGGTTGGTTTCTACAATTGACCAATCAACTAACTCACAACTAATTGGCCCTAATTGAGATAAGTAACCTTTTACTTCAATACCAAATTTTTGTTTAAGGTATTTTTTGGCAATAGCACCCGCTGCGACACGCATGGCGGTTTCTCGAGCAGAAGAGCGTCCCCCGCCACGATAATCACGTAAACCATATTTCTGTTCATAGGTGTAGTCTGCATGCCCTGGGCGGAATACATCTTTAATTTCGCTATAATCTTGAGAGCGCTGATCCGTATTTTCTATTAATAATCCAATACTGGTTCCCGTTGTTACACCATTAAAAACACCCGATAAAATACGCACTTGATCAGGCTCTCTACGTTGTGTGGTATAACGTGAAGTTCCCGGTTTACGTCTATCTAAATCAACTTGTAGATCCGCTTGCGTTAAAGGTAATCCGGGAGGAACACCATCCACAATGCAACCTAACGCTGTGCCATGAGACTCACCAAAAGTGGTTACTCTAAATAATTGCCCGATACTGTTTCCCGCCATCCCTCAATTCCTATCTTATGACTGACTGTGTGATGTTATTAATATGTTATTTGCAACCATAACAATCTACCGTTTCATCACATTGACATCAACGTTTATCGCTAGCAAAGCTATCTGAAAATTCGACAAGTTGCTTACGCGTTAACATAAAGACACCAATGCCTCCCTTTTCAAACTCAAGCCAAGTAAAAGGAACTTCAGGAAATTGTTCGATAAGATGCACCATGCTATTACCTACTTCGCAGACAAGAATGCCTTTTTCGCTTAAATAATCAGGTGCTTTTAGTAAAATTTGTCTGGTGATATCTAAGCCATCCACACCAGAAGCCAATGCAAGTTCGGGTTCAATATGGTATTCATCAGGCAAGTCACCCATATCTTCAGCATCAACGTAAGGTGGATTCGTCACGATAATATCGTATGGTGTAGGAACAATTGCCTCAAAGAGATCAGATTGCATTGGATAAACACGATGAATTAAACCATGATTTTCAATATTAAACTCGGCAACTTCTAACGCATCAGCTGAAATATCGACGGCATCGACTTCTGCTTCTTGAAATTCATGGGCGCAAGCAATAGCAATACATCCACTGCCAGTACATAAATCAAGGATACGGGTTGGCTCTTGCCCAATCAGTCCAGCAAAATGGTTATTAATCAATTCACCAATGGGAGAACGAGGGATCAAGACACGTTCATCAACATAAAATTCATGTCCACAAAACCACGCTCGATGCGTTAAATAAGGCACAGGAATTTTTTGTTCAATACGAACCTCAATAAGTTGAATGATTTCCATTTTTTCAGAGGTTGTAAGTTTGGTTGATAAAAGAGCATCAGGAATATCTAAAGGAAGAGCCAGTGTAGGTAGAACAAGCTGTAACGCTTCATCCCATGCGTTATCCGTACCATGACCATAATAAATATCTGATGAATTAAACTGACTCATAGCCCAACGTAACATATCTAAGATCGTGCTTAAATCAGCTACGGCTTCTTCTTTTGCTGTGATATCCAAAACTGTTGTCCTCTGACGGATCTGACGAAATAGAAAGTCTGTAGTTTGCCATGAAGATCGTGATAAATCAGCGTTAGATAATAAAAAAAGACAATATTATTAAATTCATCTCGTTTTATCTTTATGACGAAACAAATTCAATATTAGCCAGATAAACCAAATCAATCACACAATAACCATACAATCAACTAACAACAGACAAAAAACCAGAATAAATAATTATATTTATCACTTTAACTAGTAATTATAAGAAATCGATCCATACTTATTTACATGTGATTTATTATTGAACTGAACAGTCAGTAATATCAATAACATCTTGTTCTGCAATTGGTTGTTCTGTTTACGATGTTGTTCTCTCAATAATACTTTTTCGATTTATTAGGAGATGAAAATGAGCAGTAAAAAACTAACCCCTGCTGAAGTTAATGATGCACATAAACTCCAAACCCGTCCTCTATCTACCCCTACAGATTTAGCACCTAAAGCAACAAAAGAAGTTAGTGCAGCGATGAATGCTATTCTTGCGGATGTGTTTGCTTTATATCTAAAAACAAAGAACTTCCACTGGCATGTGAGCGGTCCTCATTTTCGTGACTATCATCTAATGTTAGATGAACAAGGTGATCAGCTCTTTGCCATGACAGATCCTATTGCCGAGCGTGTACGTAAAATTGGTGGCATGACATTACGCTCTATAGGGCAGATCTCAAAAATGCAACGTATTAAAGATAATGATGCTGAATTTGTTGAGCCTTTAGATATGTTAGCTGAGCTATGTCAAGATAATCAATTACTTGCAGCAGAACTGAGAAAAGCACATGTTGTCTGTGATGAAAATAACGATATCTCTACCGCAAGCTTAATTGAAAATTGGATCGATGAAACAGAGCGTCGTACTTGGTTCTTATTTGAAGCTTGTCGACGTGCAGAAACATCAGGGCACTAATTAATCTATTTGCTAGCTATGTGACTATTTTGGCAGGGATCCCCCCTGCCTTTTTTGTTTCATCTATTTAACAATAGTTTTTTATCTCCCCTTATATTTAAGGTACTATTATTTATAGATATAGATGATAGCAATGATGAAGAACGCTAAAAATGAACAAAAAATTCATATTACCTCCTTCAGAAATAGAATTATTTCAGGAGATGATAAAAGGCACCAAAAAGCTCCCACAAGATAAAATACGCCACCAAACACCGCGAAAAAAAGTGACTCATTATCCAACAGAGCGATTACAGCAAGAGCAAATAGATGCTTCTTACTATTTCTCCGATGAGTTTCAACCTAACTTGGCAACAGAAGGCCCGATGCGTTATTTAAGAGAAGGGGCAAATGCGTACGAGCTAAAAAAATTGCGTCGTGGTGATTATGTACCAGAGTTTTTTTTAGATTTACATGGATTAACACAATTAATCGCCAAACAAGAAATTGGTGCCTTAATCGCGGCCTGTAGAAGAGAGCATGTGTATTGTGCCTGTATTATGCATGGGCATGGTAAACATATTTTAAAACAGCAAACCCCTCTTTGGTTAGCTCAACACCCTGATATTATTGCTTTTCATCAAGCACCAAAAGAGTGGGGAGGTGATGCTGCACTATTGCTGTTAGTCGAAAATGATGATATTGCGCGTCGTTAACATCACCGAATAAATCAGAACAATATAAATAACATATAGACTTTATTCGGTAATTTATTTTAAGTTTGCTGGGGAGACTTGCCACAGCAATTTCCCCGAGCCTGTTGATAAATCAAAATCAACACAAGCAATCGTTGAGGTAGAAAACATCGGAGCACTCACTGTTGGACAAAGCTCTGCCACGACATACCCCACTAAAGGTAGATGTGATATAACTAGAATATTGTGATATCCCACTTCCCCTAATGCCCTTAAATAATGTGCAATATGATCAGGATTACCCCCAGGAATAAGCCCTTCATCGGTTTCTATCTTAGCGGGTAATACTAAGCCTTGTTGCACAACATTCAGTGTTTGTTGTGCCCGCAAATAAGGACTAACTAAAACATAATCAATACTATGCTTTTGCTGTGTCATCCAATTCGCCATGGTTAATGATTCATATTCACCACGCTCTGTTAAAGATCGTAGTGCATCACTGGGCGCATCAAAAGTAGCCTCACCGTGGCGCATAATAAAAATTTGCATAATCAATATAAACCTATTTTGTTGTTATCATTTCTAAGGGTATCAATACATAAAGCAAGTAAGAATAACAAATATCTAGTTTTGACCAAAAACCCCTAACAAATAATACGCTATTTTATCCAGTAAATTTGCTCTATTTGGTATATTTTAACACCAAAAAATTATATTTAATCTCTTATTAAAACAAACTGTCTTTAGAATATACCAGTTGCGTTTATTGTCCCCCAAAAACACTTTTCACTCAGCTATCATTAACATTTATAAGCCGATTTTTCATTAATAATAACACCTTGTTTAATCAGCGCTTAATTTAGCGAAAAACGCCGTAAACCCTCGCCCAATGAGTGAACTGCATCTCAATTATATAGGTACAAAAAAAGGCGCATAAGCGCCTTAATCATCCTTTCTACTCATTACATTATAGAATAGATAGTTAGCTATAGAATCGTTCATTTAACTTGGCCATTGCTGCTAATCGCTCACATGGCTGGAACTTTTCACCGTATTTTTCAGTTAATTGATTAAGCTTATCGACTATTTTTGTTGTTCCCATACTATCTATATACCGGAATGGTCCACCAAAGAAGGGAGGAAAACCAATACCGAAAACAGCACCAATATCACCATCCCTAGGTTGTTGAATAATGTTTTCATCTAAACAACGAACAGCTTCATTAAGCATAAGCAATAAACAACGTTCGGTTATTTCTGAAGCCGATAACTGATTTTTAGGTTTAACCTGTAATAAGCGATAAATCATCGGATCTGCACGCTTTTTATTTTTTCCTAAAGAGAAAGGTAAGGCATGCTGATTATAGAGATAAAAACCACGACCGTTTTTACGCCCTTTTCTGTCATCCGCAATAATCGCATCAACCGCAGGAGGAGATGCAAAACGCTCACCAAACTCATTGACTAAAATAGGCGTTATTTTAGTACCAATATCAATTCCCACTTCATCTAAAAGTTGAATGGGGCCGACTGGAAAGCCAAATTGAACTAATGCTTTGTCAATATTCTCTATCGTTTCCCCTTCAACCAAACAGGTTAAGGCTTCACTAATATAAGGGGCGAGAATTCGATTGACATAAAAACCGGGTTTATCTCCTACCACAATGGCAACTTTGCCTTGTTTTTTAGCAAAAGCAACAGTTGTGGCGATTGTCTTAGCATCCGTTTTTTCATGAGGGATCACTTCAACTAAGGGCATTTTTTCAACGGGACTAAAATAGTGCAGCCCTATTATTTTTTCTGGATATTGTGCTTTTTCAGCAATTTTATGGATAGGAAGAGAAGATGTATTTGAAGCAAAGATGATCTTGCCTTCACCTAAGGCTTCAATATCAGCCACCATTTTTTGCTTTAAAGCCAAATCTTCAAAAACAGCTTCGACAATAAGGTTAGTTTGATGGAAACCGCTATAATCCAATGTCCCTGATAATAACCCCATTTGTCGTTGGCGTTCACGAGCAGAGAGCCGCTTTTTCTTGACCTTAGTTGATAACGCTTTCCAACTATAGTTAAGTGCCTGCGCAATGCCTTTATCACTAATATCTTTAATTCTAACGGGTAAATTACCTTTTGTTGCTGTCACAAAAGCAATACCGCCCCCCATTAACCCCCCACCTAAAATACCTATATGGTGTAACTTATCTGGCTTTGCAGATGATCCTGTTTCATTTTTCAATGCTGTTGAGGCAAAAAAGAGATGCCGTAATGCAGATGAAACCGGGGTCATGGCTAATTCACCAAACGCATTAGCTTCTTCTTTAAAACCTGTTTGAATATCTTTCTCTAAGCCTCGTTCAATAACATGAAGAATACGCTCTGCCGCTGGGTAATGACCTTTGGTTTTAGCTAAAGTGCGCTTTTTAGCTTGATCAAAGAGGATATTTCTTCCTAATGTGGTATTTGCCCAAAAACGCTCCATAATAGTCTGTTTTTTAGCAACTTTTTTAGCTGTTAAAATCCATTGGGCTGCAACATCTAATAAAATAGCTTGTGGCACAACGTCATCGACTAAGCCAAGCTTGAAAGCCCGTTTGGCATTAATTTGTCGTCCAGTTAAGATCATATCTAAGGCGGTCGTAACCCCTATTAAACGTGGTAATCGTTGGGTTCCCCCCGAACCTGGTAGCAATCCTAATTGAACTTCTGGAAGACCTAAACGAGTTTTACTGTTATCGGAGCAAATTCGCCCATGGCAGGCTAATGCTAGTTCTAATCCCCCACCTAAACAGACACCATTGATGGCCGCGACGACAGGCAAAGGATAATTTTCTAATTGAGTAAAAAGATCTTGTCCTGCTTTTGCTAATGCGGTGGCCTCTTCTTTGGTTTTGCAATCTGCAATCATTGATATATCAGCACCAGCAATAAAATTATCAGGTTTACTTGAGGTGATAATTAATCCTTTTACACCTGAATGTTGCTGAGCCTGTTTTAATACATTTTGAAACTGTTCAACAAAAGCAGCTTTCAGTGTATTGACCTTTTCATCTACAACATTAATGGTGATAATTCCGACCTTATCGGGACGTACTGAAAACTGGAATACCGGTGATTTCTCAGATGAGGTTTGTATCCTTTGTTGAGTCGCCATTATTCCACCTCCAAAATCATCGCTGCACCCAATCCGCCCGCAGCACAAGCTGTTGTTAAACCAAAGCCACCACCTCGGCGTTTCAGTTCATGTAATGTTTGAGTCACCATTCTCGCCCCTGTTGCAGCAAAGGGGTGTCCATAAGCAATAGAGCCACCAAGAACATTGAATTTATCCATATCAACTTCGCCTATTGCTTTTGACAGTCCGAGTTGCTCTTGAGCAAATTTATCACTTGCAAATAAGGTTAAGTTACTCAACGTTTGAGCAGCGAAAGCTTCATGCATATCTATTAGTGTTAAATCACTCAAAGTAAGACCGGCTCTTGATAGTGCTAACGGAGTCGCATAAGAAGGCCCCAGCAACATATCTTTCCAGACATCAATGGCGGTAAAAGCATAACTACGTAGATAACCTAAAGGTTGATAGCCTAAACTTTTGGCAACAGACTCTTTCATCATTAGCACAGCAGCAGCACCATCCGTAAGAGGCGTACTATTAGCCGCTGTCACACTACCGTGGCGCCTATCAAAGGCGGGCTTCAATTTTGCGTAAGAATCAAGTACAGAATTTTTGCGGATATTATTATCTTGATGAAAACCTGATTTATAGGGTGGGAAAAATGCCGTCATAACTTCGTCATTTAATTTTCCCATTTCCCACGCTTTGGCCGCTAATTGATGAGAGCGATGTGCTAATTCATCTTGCGCAACTCTTGAAATATGATAAGTCTTAGCCATCTGCTCAGCAGTATCCCCCATACGCAATCCTGTGGAATACTCAGCCACTGCGGGTGCAACGGGTAGCAGATCACCAAAGCGTAGTTGACTTAAATAACTAAGCCGTTGCCCTAATGTTTTCGCTTTACTTAAACTGAGTAAAACATCGGCTAATTTTTTACTCACGCCAATCGGTAATACAGAAGATGAATCTGCGCCACCAGCAATACCCACTGAAACATGACCTGCCAACATACTTTCAGCCACATTAGCAATAGCCTGAAAACTCGTTGCACAAGCACGGGTTACACTATAAGCATCTGTTTTTACACTTAGCCCTGCGCCAAGTACAATTTCGCGGGCAATATTCGGTGCGGCAGGCATTTGTACTACTTGACCAAACACCAGTTGATCAATAATTTCAGGAGGAATTTCATTACGGATCACTAATTCTTGTACAACCGAGCGCCCCAGCTCAACCGCAGGGATCCCCCGATAAGCGGTTGCTTGTTTAGCAAATGGGAGACGCAATCCACTGACAATCGCAACACGATCTTTTATGGTACTGCTCGCTGATGACTTCATAACGACTCCTGACAAAATGAATTCCTAACACCAAAGAGGTCTGACCTGATTAATAGAGTTAACAAAATTTTCACTTATCAGAAACATCATTTTATAAGAAGTGGGAGTTAGCGCTCATTATTTCATTCAATTAGCTGTAACTCGAAGAAAACAATAAAAGGAAGGAATAAATAATGATAAAAAATAAAAAAGGCTACTGAATTTCAATAGCCTTGAAGAAGTTTAATTTCAAAGGATTAACGTAATCCTAATTGGAAGATCAGATTTTCTGCTTCACAAGAGAAAGTAAAATCAGCGGTTAATTGAACGCCACCTTCGACATCAGCAAATTGATGTTTAATTTGGCAAGGTTCAGATGCAGTGGCATTAGCTTTAGCTGTTAGCTCATTTAACATCGCTTCAGCTTGAGCCTTATCGGCAAAAACGTGCTGATAAGATGCGGTACAATTTTTGTTGTCGATAATAGTACCAACATCAACACAACAACAAGCAGCTGTTTCTTCTGCATTACAACGATTAATTGCGTCTGCCATTTTAGTCTCCCAACAAAAGAAGTGTTAATTATCTATCATAATAGCAAAAAAATAAAATAACCTGCGTTAGCTCAAATTAACCTACAATTTTACAAAAAAAATTGATTTTACTGTTTGTTTAATAAACAAAACCATCTTTATTGGCATTTAATGTAAAATTAATGTTAACTAAATCCCAAATTTTAAATCAAATTGGAAATATATATAAAACAAACTTGCAACATCACCACTATTCATCTTTATACTTAAGCAACTGGTCTGATTTGTCATAACGACAACCGCACCTAAAATCCAGCGCTTCTAATCAGAAGTTACTTATTTAAAAAAATTATGAGGGTTTAGGTCATGAACCGTAAAAACCTGTTTACTCGCACAGCTCTCGCTGCCATTGTAGGAACACTTTCCTCTTATGCAAGCGCTGCCGGTTTTCAGTTAAATGAATATTCAACTTCAGCACTAGGTCGTGCTTTTTCAGGAGAAGGCGTTATTGCAGATGATGCGAGTGTAGGTAGTCGAAACCCTGCCGCATTGACCATGTTTGATCGTCCTGAGTTTTCCGTCGGTGCTATCCATATTAATCCCAGTGTTGATATTAAAGGTAAATCTCCACTCTCTGGCGCCAGCACTAATGCCGGCGATATCGCCCCAAGTGCTTTAGTCCCCAATATTCACTTTGTTGCGCCTATCAACGATAAATGGGCAATTGGTGCATCAGGTACTACTAACTTTGGTTTAGCTACCGACTTTAAAAAAGATTACCCAGCAGGTTTAATTGGCGGCAAAACTGATTTAAAAACCATGAACTTAAATTTAAGTGCAGGTTATCGGGTTAATAAACAATTTAGTGTCGGTTTAGGCTTAAATGCGCTCTATGCTGATGCTGAAATTACCCGCCATGTAGGTGAAGCAGGTAAGCTATTGGGTAGCAAACTTCCTCCTCCATTAGGTGGTTATGTATCAAGCTTATCGCCAAGTGATCGCTTTGCACAATTAAAAGGGGATGCTTGGGGCTTTGGCTGGAACGCCGGTTTATTATATGAGTTTGATGAAGATAACCGTATCAGCTTCACTTATCGCTCTAAAGTAAAAGTGAAATTTAAAGATGGTGATTATCAAAGTGATATCCGCTCATTACCCGCACTAGAAGGTATGGGGGTGGTTGGTACTAATGGAGATACTATCAAAGGTAAATTAGACCTTAACCTACCGGAGATTTGGGAATTTGCTGCTTACCACCGTGTCGCCCCTAAATGGGCTGTCCATTATAATTTAGCTTATACCAGTTGGAGTGAGTTTAAAGAGTTAAGAGCAACACGTAAAAGTGATGGTCAACAACTCTTCAACAAAGAAGAAGGCTTCCGTGATGCATGGCGTATTGCATTAGGAACCACTTATTACCATGATGATAATTGGACATTCCGCACCGGTATTGCCTTTGATGATAGTCCTGTTCCTGCTGATAAACGCTCTATCTCGATCCCTGACCAAGATCGCTTCTGGTTAAGTGCAGGGGCAACCTACGCATTTAATAAAGATATGTCTGTGGATGTTGGTTTAGCCTATATGCACGGTAAGAAAGTGACGATTAAAGAGAAGCTATCTGAAAGCTTACCATTGCCGGCTTATGAATTTGAATCATCAGGTAAAGCATGGTTATACGGTATGAACTTTAACTATCGCTTCTAAGCTGATTTGCTACTTTAAATACAAAAAATGGTCTTAAAAAAGACCATTTTTTATTTAAATAACCAGATAAATAGATTAATCGATAGAGTCTAAATCATCTTCAATCGCTTTTGCGTTTGGATTTTCACCTGTTTTCCCGCCATTAGCATCGAAATCATTTTTTTGGAAATAGGCTTCACGCATCATTAAATATGGATCAGATGAGTTTTGTAAAATTGCATCTGAATCTAATAATTGAGCTCGCGTTTCAATACCTTCAAGGGCCCATTTACCCGCAGACATCCAGAAAGTGAGGTAACTCAGTACTGGATAGGTGGCATCAGCCCAATCGCCCCCCTCTTCTCGCACTGTAAAGCTGCCATAGCCCGGTAATACCACATAAGGGCCATATCCCACACCATAATGCCCTAACGTACTACCAAACCTTACAGGAACTTCTTTTTCCATTGACTCTCTAGACATTCCTGCAACATCGATTAAACCACCAATACCAAATACGGTATTGATCCAAAAACGCCCGAAATGCTTAGCCCCTTTTTCAAAATCTCCACGTAAGATGCTATTTAGCATACTTGCTGGCTCTTCAAGGTTACCTAAGAAATTCGATAGTCCATTACGTGCTGGTGGTGGAACATAATCACGCCATACTACGGCTACAGGTCGTAATACGTAAGGATCTAAAACATAATAGTTAAAATTAAACATCTGGCGGTTAAACCCTTCCAAGGGATCAGAACGACTGTCACCATTGTTAGGTGTGCTTGCACATCCTGAAAGTAAAGCTACTAAAAGAGCAACACCGCACAGGCGATACTTCATAATGTTCTCCGCTAACTGTCCTATGATAATCAGAGCATAGGTCACTATTCATCATCTTTACATATAATACTGTCAATAGGCGATAAGTGATACTGTTATTCGTTTTTAATCTTATAAGAACATTCGGGATTTATTTTTATCCAATAGAGCTAACTATGCCCGATTGATAAAAATATTTTAGATTGTTTTTTATGCAAAACACCTATAGTTACATAGTTCAAAGAAGAAGTAATTCGCAATAATCAAGCTAAGAATTTTCTTACCTTAAAGTATCTATCTATATAAAAAATACGCTATTTTATTTGTTATTTTTATCCATTTTATATCAAGAAATAAAAAAACATAAAGATACATATACAAATTTCCCTATCCAAATAAAACATAAAAATAATTTATCAATATTTTTTAATTATAATAAGCAAAATTAGAATAGATTAAAGATAGTCATAAATAGATAAAATAAAGATATCATGATTAGGCTATCAATAGCTAAATTATCATTTTCGATATTAGGATATAATGAAGAAAAATTTCTCTATTTTTCCTTGCTGACCCATTATATCATCAAGTTTTACCAGATACCTTCAGCTAAGTTACAAATTAATCGAGATATCAAGCCACCAACATGCACTATCAATTATTCCTGAAAATGCTAAGTATGCATTAGGCTCTCAACGTAGCGATATTAAAACATCCTGTAATGTAGATACTTTTTTAACATTTACAGTTTCAGATTTGTTTGTAGAAAATAAAGCTAACACATGGAAAAAACTTTAGTGTAATTTTAGAAACTAGAGGAGCAGAAAGTAATGTAATTTATTGATATATAAATAAATTAAAAAACCTCTAAATAAAATATAGATATTCCTGAAGAATTTAGATTATATAGAGCAAGCTACTATTACATTTAGTTTTTGAATTTAACATTTAAACAAAATGAGTAATAAATATCACATTATAAGTAAGCTATTATTAATAATCTCTTTTTGATGCCCCACTACATATAAAATCAAAAAGCATTAAAATTTTCATTACTCATTATTAAAATGGGCAGAAATAACAATATAACCATTAACGAAATGATTATACTTTTATGATAAAAATTCAAACAATAGCTTTACGATTCATTTTAAATAAAACATTTTGTGATATTCTAAATTAGATGAAAATAATAAAATATTTTCAATAACATCATAATTTGATTAAACAGACTAAAATAAAAGAAAATACTTAATTTTAAAACTTAAATAATAATTTAAAAGGGGTATCATAATCCTCTAATTTAATAATTCATTATTCATTCACGAAAAGGAAGAGTAAAATGAAAAAGAATTTTCTCTATTTTACCTTACTAGCGGCTATATCAACATCAGCGCTAGCTGTAACACCTTCGGCTCAATTACAGATCAATGGGGATATAAAACCGCCAACTTGTACAATCAATAGTTCTAACAATACAGAAGTTGTCTTTGACTATGGCCGCATATCGCCAAGCTTGATACCACAATCTTCAAACTATCAATATGTGGATATGAAACCAGAAACAAGCATCAGTATTGAATGTGATGCTAAAACTTATTTGACTTTTATACCTACTGACACATATGGTGATGTGGATCTTGATTATAATACTAGTTTTGATAGTGCTTGGTTTCGCTTAGTTGATAAAGCCAACCCAGATAAAGCTGTTGGGGCTTCATTTTTTAATTGGAAAGATGCAACTGTTGACGGAAAAACGGCTTTTATAAGCCGAGCAACACCTAAAACAGCTGAAGTGGGGGTGTCTGTCTTAGTTAAAAATAATATTCATGGGTGGACATCAGAGCAACAAGAGGATGTATCCGCCGCATCTCTTAAATTAGTCTCAGGTGAAATCTTTACCACAAAATTTATACCAGGAATATCATCTCATACATTCATTCTTTCTCGTGATAAGCTAGCTAAAAAAGCGATAGATATTAGTAATGGACTCGATTTTATTGGTGAGGCCGTATTAACATTCTCTTTCGGTGTTTAAAAAGTTTAACAAAAGCACTCTCACTATATTAACAAGCTATTAGCTTGTATACATTAAACGGGTAGAGATCTTTTTTATTTTATTTCCCTCCCGTTTATTGTTTTTATTTTTTATGACTCATTCAATTAACCTACTAATTTTATATTTATCATTTTTATTTCGATCTACTGTAACATATAAAAATATAGAAATAGCGATTAAGACAGTATTATCATTGATTACAAAATAAACCTTGCTAACTCAATGACTAAATACCTTGATCCCTCCACCACAAAAACGGTACTATACGGACACTGAGAAACAGTTAAGCACCCTCTCGCAAAATGTTCCCTTAGTTAAATGGATATAACGAGCCCCTCCTAAGGGCTAGTTACAGGTTCGATTCCTGTAGGGAACGCCAGTTATACATCTCATGATGTTCAATAATGTATTAAATAATAATTTAAACAATAAGTTATTTAAAATTAGTGTTCAGTAATGTTCTAAGATGTTTACTGGAATCCAGCCACTAATGTGTATAAAATTGAGTGTACGTCTAGGTTCAATGGAAAAACTATACACATTATGCCATTAACAGATATTCAAATCCGCAAAGCTAATCCCAAAGAAAAGCCGTATACATTGAATGATGGTAACGGATTATCTCTATTGATTGAACCTAATGGCTCTAAAGGATGGCGTTTCCGTTATCGTTTTGCGGGCAAACCTAAAATGATTTCGTTGGGCGTATATGGGCAAGTCACACTAGCTGAAGCAAGAAAGAAACGTGATGAAGCTAAAAAGCAGTTAGCTGAGAATATTAATCCAAGCGATGCCCGTAAATCAGAAAAGATAGCGTTAAGATACGCAACAGAAAATACGTTTTATGCGGTAGCGATGGAATGGCATAGCTCTAAATGCTCTACATGGAGTGATGGTTATGCAAGCGAGATATTGCGTTGTTTTGAAAATGATATTTTTCCCTATATAGGAAAGCGACCTATCGACCAAATTGCTCCCTTAGAATTATTAGCTGTTCTTCAAAAAATTGAGAAAAGAGGTGCATTAGAACAAGCAAATAAAATCCGTAGGCGCTGTGGTGAAGTTTTTCGTTATGCGGTCATAACGGGTAGGGTAAAATATAATCCTGCACCTGATTTAGCGGGAGCAATGAATAAGCCTGAAACTAAACACTTCCCGTTTTTACGTGAAGATGAGATCCCTGATTTTGTTAAAGCGCTAAATAACTATCAAGGCAGTAAAATAACGAAGTATGCCACCCAGCTGTTAATGCTGACAGGTGTTAGGACTGTTGAATTGAGACTAGCTGAATGGTCAGAATTTGATTTCGATAATGATATTTGGGAAATACCCAAAGAGAGAATGAAAAAGCGCCGTCCTCATTTAGTACCATTATCCCCACAAGTTATTGCGATACTCAATGAGTTAAAAGTAATTACAGGATATTACCCATTATTATTTCCTGGTCGAAATGATGTAAGAAAACCAATCAGCGAAGCAAGTATTAATAAGGTTATTGAAAAGATAGGTTATAAAGGCAGATTAACAGGGCATGGCTTTCGCCATATGATGAGTACTATTTTACATGAAAACGGTTTTGATAGCGCATGGATAGAGTTACAGCTTGCTCATGTTGATAAAAATTCCATCCGTGGAATTTATAATCATGCTTTGTACCTTGAAAACAGAAAAAACATGCTCAAATGGTATTCATCTAATATTATGCGTTGATATAATACTCTTTTGTTTTTTCTTTGTATAAATGATTATTGTCTTAACTATCAACTGATTCAGCAATCAGCGCATCTTTGGCGATGCTATCATAGTAAAACTGAGTTAATTGAGATGTTAAAAAATCATCCATCAATACTTTAATAAATAAATCCTTTGAAACTTTTGTATCCAAAGTGATCATTGTGTCATCTTCATTAAATCTAATACGCCCTTTTAGGGTTGGATAAGATTTACAAAATGAAATAATGCTTGAATTATTAATACCAGCCTGAATTACTGGGGAAGATTTAGCGACGCGAGTCAATTTCCTTGCGTATTTAACGTCATCAATTAATTCTTGTATAACATCGATATTTGAGATTAAATTCATATTACGAATAGACCGTATTCCCTGGCTGGCCTCTTTTTTTATAACATCATGAAAACCAAACATTTTTTCGACCAAACTCAAATCTATAACGTAAAGTTCTCCATTTACTTTGATTAGTTGAAAATTTCCGCTAACTCTGAAAAAATCCTGCTTGATCTCTTTAAATCTGGTATCAGATTTTACAAGAAAGAAACTATCTCGTGAAAATATATTTACAGTAGCCATTGTTTTATAAAGAATAATATTATTTTCTGCATTACCTATACAGATTAGTAAAGCTTTTATTTCATCTATATTATGCGTATTAAAATCAAATTCTTGCTCGTTCTCGTTCTCTAAAATAGTATTTATGCACACTAACTCCTGAGGGAGCTCAATATCATAATGATATAATACATTATTTCGTTCATCTGCTGACGATAGAGGTAATATAGTTAACTCACTATTTTTAATAATCTCATTATCTATAAAGTTTAAAAATAAAGATTTAAGTCCAGATTGAGCTGGAGATTCTATATCCATTCTTAAAGGTACATTATTACCCTTAATAATAGCATAAACTACTACAGCAATGTCATTAATATTATTAACATAATATTGTAGATCAATATCTAAGCTCTCTTTAGTCGGTATATTTACAGCCATAACTAATCCTTAATCACCAGAATAATAAACCCTATCATCAAGTACTATATAACTAATTTTATCTTTTATTTTTAATTTTTTACGAGTTATAACTATTACACATTCCTTTATATCATTCTTACCTATCTTTATATTAACTTTATAGATATTAAAACCTAATAATGCTAAAGAAGGGTTAGCATAAAAAAGATCTGTTTTTATATAAATAATACCCATAATTATTAATAATACAGCTAAAACTAGAATATAGCGTTCTTTTTCAAAATCAAAAGTTATCAACGGTATTATATATGTCGCCAAAAAAGTTAAATGTTCATAGTTTATTTTATCTATCTTTATAATTTCGACAGGAAGTTCAACAGATCGTTTTGTATCATATTTAAACCTTAAATATGCGTAGTATGCATACATCAATAAAACTATGCAAACAATAGGGACGACATTAATTTTTAATAATTCTAAAAAACCAATAAACTCACATTGTGATGAGAAGCATATAGGTATTTTACCTGTAATAAAAATAAAAAAAACAAACAAAATAGCAAGAGATAAGATATATAAATCTATTTTTCTTCTTGTTCTCTCCTTATTTTTTTTTGATTCATCACTCATTTTTCATTCCTTAATGAGGTCAAAAAACACCTCACCTTTTAAAATACTTATAACCCAGCATAGTACAATAACTATGAACATCATATATGTAGCTGATCACATCCTTTTATATGAAAAAGATAACTTATTGATAAATTTTCAGTACAATAAGAAACCTTATCAAGCTTAAGTATGGCTAAAAATTATAAAACTACAAATCTAAATTATTTAGAAATGTTATCCAGTGATGAATATCATATTTTTAAAAACATTTTATGTTAGCACAAGTCATTTGTACCTTTTTGCTAATATCATATTTAGTTAATACTTAGTAGAATAAGTTATAAACCCAAATAAAACAGTAGTCTATCCATTCCGCATAACTATTTAGAATTCATTATAAAGCTCAGGAATTCACAAAGATAAAATAAAACTCCACGTAAAATGCACTACTCCGCACCCGCCTGCACAATTTGGATCTAAAAATTATTTCAGTTTGAATTTTTTACAAAACATATCGCGAGAGCGCATGGTGACTGGGTTCTTTGCGTCAGAGTCAAACTGAAATGATTGAAAAGGATTTCAGGTTATTTCAGTTTGACGAAAAAAAGAGAGAAGCAAGTAGACTTATAATGCTATGAAAATAAAAGAGTTTTCATACTTTACGTGAGAATTATTTTTAATGTAAACCCCACATGAAAAACTGAAAAGCCCAATTCATGCGGGTTCACAGAAAATTCAAACTGAAATCGAATGAAAAAATAAATCAAGGGTGAGGCGGTAACAATGGATGCTTTACTTGTTCTGATACGAGAGCCTGAATAATTTTTATTGCATCCTCAGCACTAAATCCAGATAAATTAATCACCATTGAATTTTGATTTACTTCAAGAGAAATAGACGGTGTTGTTTTAAATAACATGACTATTTTCTCCTTGTTCAATGGAAGGACGAGATTGCATTAATTTACTGGGATTCAATGTGTGTGAAAAAGTGACATCTAAAACAAACGTCATGCCACACTCCAAGTCATTACAAGCACAATACAATTCAGGGTCATTGTTTTCGCCTTTCATTTTAATGTAATGGATCTTCGCTTTTGCTGAACATGCAGGACAAAGCACTTTTATTAATTTCACCTTGTTTCTCCTTATCGGGCGTTATGCCCGCCAGAAAAAAGCCAATTAAATACATCTCTTGCTATTTTGAGGTGTAACAGGTGTAACAGGTGTTACACCGTTGAATTATAAGACTTTCTTTTGTTACACTTTCAAAAAACAGAGGTGTAACAGGTGTAACAAATCGGCTGTGTTACACCTTGTTACCCATTTAAAAACAAAAGGTGTAACAGATAAAAACCTTTAAAATCAATATTGTAACACCTGTTACACCTGTTACATCAAAAACATAAGACGGTCAGTTTTTCTTACTCTATTTCGGAACAGCCTAAAACGTCGCTATTAAAGACATAAACCCGTTTAACACCTATTTCTGGCAGGCGAATACTGGTTTGCGTTTTTCCATCCTTACCCGTTTCAAGCCACCCTTTTTCAACACACAAACGCACCACTTTACGGGCATCAAATCCCTTGCAAATTTCTTTCCATGCGGTGGGTAATACATAAAAGGTGATACTGCTTTCACCGTTACCCGTGTCTTTTTCAACACGCCTAAAACCCATCATGCTTGCAGGTCGGCTGTATTCATCGTACCAATCCGCAAAACGGCTAAATTGATGACGAGAAATAAAATCACTGACTTGCTCCAATGCGGTCATATCTTCCTGATTTGCGGTGTGCCCGCGTTCTTTCATCCATGCGGATAAGCATTTCTTCGCCGATATAAACGCTTCGCCTTCTTTCCAGCCTGTAATACCTGCACGCGTGGCCATTTCTCCCGCCATAGCCACTAATGCAAAGCGTGTAATAGCGCGCCCCACTTGATTCCCTGCATTTTCAGGCATCAATTTTGTGGTGTACTCTTTCAATAAGGCTTTAGCGGTATTCGACACATCAGATAAATTGTTAGTGATGTATTTGAGCCAATCACGAAAGGGCGTTCCGTGATAGCGTGTGACGGCATGTTCAAGGTATTCGGCAATCGCTTTACCACTGGTAAAGTGGTGTAAGTCTTCAAAAACACCGTATTTACCGGAGTCACTCGGAATTTGTATCATCCGCACTTCAACCCCTGCATAAGTGCGTTCGCCTGCGTTTGAGGCGTGTTCAACAAGCGAGAGTTCCCCTGTTGATAGGAATAAGAGATTCCAACGGTTAGTCTCACGGACACTGCCGTCTGTTTTGGCGCGGGCTTTTCCTTGTCCGTTTGCCAGCATATAAGCAATGTTACCCGCTTCGCGTCCGTCTACTTCCCTGATTTCATCTAACATCAACGTGGCATCATTACGACGGCAAGCCGTTCCTTCAAGGGCATTCCCCGTAGCACGCCATGTATACCAATAATCCGTACCGCCACACACTGACGATGCCACTTTCATTGTGGTTGTTTTACCGTCTGTGGATTCACCTTTTAAGTGATAACCGCCACCGCCTACACCTGCTAACCGTAATAAAGGGGAAGCAAAGGCAAGGCTCACTGAAAAGGCAAGGCGGGCATTACCGACACAATATTTGCCAATATGCTCACGCCATTGTTCGCTTGTACCTGAGACTCTAAAGTCTTTACCTTGAACACTGGATGTTTGTAAAATTACCGAGTCCGCCCCGTTGCCGACCACTTCATCTTGCAGAACGTACACATTGCCATGCCAACCTGTTTTATTTACACAGGTAACTTTTCTTTCTGGACGACAAAGGGAGATATACTCCATTAAATGGGCGCGCGCCTGTCCTGAGATATTGATATAAGATAATCCGTTTACCAAAAGTACACGGCGCAATTCTTCTCCACTTCCGCTTAACATCTCCATGGGCATTGCCCATTTACGGCAATTACCGTAAGTGTCTTCCCATTCCAATAAGCGCCCGTAGTTACTCCCATCTGCATCACACGTAATCGCGGTAACTTTTATTGGACTGCTGATTTTGATGTTTCTGACTTCGATATCACCGTCTGATTTAGTGATTTGTTTATCAAACCACAGATATTCTTGCGTAAGACGAAAACCTTGCGGTAAGCGAGTACGGTCTTTGCCGTAATACGTCATTTCCTCAAAGAACGCTTCTTTGAGTTTTTCAAGGCTATTTTCTTGTCGGAAATCATCCCAATCGGCTTTATAGTGCGTTGGCGGTAATGTCACCCATCCGTCAACCGCTTTCCCTGCACGCTCCGCCCACATTTTTCCCGTGTTGTCTTTACCATCCACAAAGTCATTATCCCCTGCGATAATTATCTTCGCGTCAGGGTATTGCGCCCGTAGCTGTTGAGCGACTTTCACTAAGTTAGTCGCGGAAACACTCGCCACAATGAGCGCATCAAGGCATTTTGAGAGACTTAATCCCGTGGCAAAGCCTTCTGTAATAACGATTTGCTCTAAAGGCTTCTTCTCTGGCTGGCGAACGATAATAAAAGAGCCCGAAAGAGTTGAGCCTGATAACAGACTTTTTTCACCGTTTAGGCTAATCAGTTGCCCGCCTTTAATCACCGAATCAGTATCAACCAACGGAAGCAATAAAGAGCCCACTGGAAAGCTAAACTCACCCTGTGTATACTGTTGGCGAGTTATTAAGCATTGATGGTTGGCGAACCCTTTATTGATTAAATACTGACTTTCACCTAAAGAGGAGAATGCTTTTATTTTTTCATAATGTTCAATGCCTTTCTTAGCGCTAACTTTTTTAATCGGGGTTGGCGCTATTTCTTTAAATGTGGGTAATAAAATTATTTTACTCACTTCCTGACACGCTGTTTTCGTCTTTTTCCCTGTTACCAACTTGACTAAATCTAACCCGTCACCGTGACCACATTGGTTACAAAACCATGTGCCTTTGCCGTTCTTATCATCAAAACGAAATCGGTCTTTACCGCCACATTTAGGACATGCACCGTGTTTATGATTATCAGGTACGGTAATACCGAGATTCGCTAGGATATAGAGCCAGCGCCCTTGTGACGCTTTCACAATGTCGCTGACAGAGGGAGTTTCTACTGAAAAATGAGTCTGAGTCATGACTTAATCTCCTCCGTCATTAAACTGCTTTCTTGAATAATGGATTCTATTTGTTCAGAAAGACACTCCATCAGTGCGCCCATACCTTCACAAGACACAACTTCGCTTCCTGTCATGCTGTGGCTGACTAAAAGTTCAGAAATAAATGCGGTAACTTGTGCCGTGCGAATGAGTTGCTTTTCACCCGCAGAAGACAGCGTAGTCAATTGAGATAAGCCGTTTTTCATTGTGCATTCCCTCTTGTGTGCAAAGGAATTTGCCCCGCAAATGACAAAACATAATCACGAGAGAGAGACAAACGGGCATCATGTTCATTAGATGCTGTTACTTCCAGACGACAAGGTTTAGCCGTGGTATCTGCGCGTTTAACACTCAAAAAGAGGAATTTGATTTGAGTAGGGGTAGGGATAGCCATCATGATGATGATCTCCAGTAACTTAGTTAAGGAGTCACCGCCAGAGTTTCCACGCTCAGTAAGGGCGGTGACGTTATCAGGGGTGGAAATACTGGAGTTACTGGAATCCAGCCAGTCCGAGGACTGCCCTAACAACGCCACCATAGAATCTGTATAGGCGCAATTCGCCATAAGGTAGGCATTGTTGATATAGACACAAAAAAAGACGCGTGGCGCGTCATGTGTCGCCAGTAACTGATTCAGGTTTCCACGCCTGACGTTAGATTTTGCTAACGAGTCAACAATATAGCCCATCCATTTAAAGGTATGCAACACTTTTATTATCCTTAAAAAGTTGAATAAGGGATTAAATGAAAAACCCAGCCGAAACTGGGCATCGCATTAACCCGCAGAGATAGCGGAAAACCAGAGGTTTTTAGCTTGCTTCAAGCCTTTATCTAAATGAAAAACGGAAGGTGAACTTAAACTCAACTTACGTTTTCTTCGGGAAAAATGTGCCCGATTGATACTAAATTGAAGCCTATCCGTTCCTACACTGGCGGGGCTATCCGTGACGGCAAGCCCACCTAAATAAAATATCCCTTTGCCTTGAAAATCTTCTTCTACCTCAATTGAACAAAACAGCTTTTGTCCTTGTGCGTTATAGCTAAGTAGCTTGCCATTCGGTCTTAAACGAACGTAGAGCTTTGTTTCACCGTCAACGGTATCCACTTTGGCATCGAGCACTTCGCCTAGGTTATCCAGATTGCGGTTATGCTCTTCCCAAATTAATGCGGTGTAGTAACTGGGGTCATAATATTCAGCGATATCGGTCAGCCATTTCGCCTCGATTTTTCGCTTATCCATACTCGTAAGCCCCGCAGTTGCAACACATATCCAACTGGTTGTTAACTGAGATGTGTTTTTATCACTCATAAGGAATAGACTCCTTCCTCAATCTCAATGGCACTTTCATCAATCGCAGCATACAAATTGATATCACCTAAGCCATAACCCTCGTTACGTAAATAGCTATGCTCATAGACTGAACGGTCATCAACAAACTCAGCTCTAAAGCGACGGCTTCCTGTTTGTGTGTAGATATGCAAATTATCAAGACGAGTAACCACAATGCGTCGCCCTGGCATAAAGGGAGGAACAATAGCAAGACGACCTGCAACCGTACTGAGCATTTTTTGACTGGCATTTAAATCCGATGGGCTGTTAGCGCCATTAAATAAAGATGTGCGATACATGCCTGCTAATTCAGCGCCCACAAGTACCACTAAGCGCGGGTCTTCGCGGTATTCTTCGGGAATTTTTTGCATAATGAGGTAATTCACCAACGCATCTAAATTAGGAAATTTTCCATCCTTACCTAAGGTAATTTTGTCAGTAATAATTTGAGCACCATCATTTGTGGTTTTGGCGATTTCATGCCAACCGATATTGACATCTTGCCCTTTAGGGAATTTTTGCGGATTGGTCGGATAGTTACAAAAGTGACCATTAAAGCCAATGCGTAACATATCTAAAGCAACCGCTTTTGACATATAATCGGACATGGATTTATTGATATGGTCATCATCTCCACTGCCACTATTGCAAATTAAAGATAATTGTTGATACGTGAGCGAACAGCAGGTATCCACTTCTTCTAACGCAAAAGGTGTTCCCGCAAAGGCGACATTTTTATAGAAACGACTTTCAACTTCTCGCCCCGTATGCAGTGAATTATCCCCTAAATTAACGGTATCCCCTTTAGCTTCATCAACATCAGCAAGCGTTAATTGATTAATTAACCAATTGGAATCCATTAACGCCACACGAATTAAATTCGTTGACGGTTCTGATAATGAAAAATAACGACGCGCTGAAGATAAATACTTTACGCCACGGGTGAAATTCTCGTGAAAAGCCCTTGCGCCTTGAGGTGCAATATAAGACATAATTAATTTCCTTATTATTAAATAAATGATTTAGTCATTAAGTATTTTTTATCGTGAACTTCTTTCTCTTGAGTTAGAATATAATTCACATAATCATCTGCACTCAAAATAGTTTTTATAATCCAATCCGTCTGACTGTAATAATATTGATATAACTCAACGCCTCGTTGATGCTCCCACATTCGCAGTTTGTATCTATCATTAGATGGTGTGCAGGAATTAAGAATGCGTAAGATATTTCCATTCAGTTTTTCAAAAGATGATTCAATATATTTATAAGCATCTTTAAACTCCCAATAAGTATTATTTCTTAAATATGAATTAAATTTATGGCTTTTGTATTCTTCATTTGGGATACAGTTAAGCTGTTTTTTATTAATTTCCTTTACGCTTTCAACTGATTGAATAATAAAACGTAATAATCCAAACACACCATTGAAATTTGTTAGCGTTTCTTTTGCATCATTAAGCCTTCCTTTACAGCGACTAACGTCGGCAATAATATCTTCTTTCCAAGCCCGTACTGATATGGCATTTTTAGGTTTTGTAAGCCCACCTTCTTCGGCTCTTTCTTTTATATTTTTTGCTAAATCATAATTCTTTGATAATTCAGTAACGATTTCTTCATTTCGCTTTGAAATAGCTTTCCCTCGTTCAATTAATGCAATAACTTCTTCTATCGAGGGTTCGATATTATCTAACTTCAACCCCGTAAGTTTTTGCAACTGCATTAATTTATTTTTAATTTTAGTAAACTTAAATAATTCAATAACGCGAATAATAAAACCATCATCTTCATGTGTTTCATTAAATGGAATAGATTTGTAATTTGCAATGGCGTGTAAGTTTTCATCTTTATAAAACTTTATTTCATTTATCATTATTTTTTCCTTTTGTTAATTTATCATTAATCCATTCATATATATCGGCTTCAAGCCAAGCGATAGATCGCTCACCTATTTGTATTTTGGGTGGAAATTCTTTCTTCTTCATTTTGAAATAAATGGAAGAACGAGATAAGCCTGTTAGTGAAATAACATCTGGCATCCTTATTAGCCGACTTTTTTTAGGGCGAAGGCTACCCTCAGATAATAAGCTCATGGCTTTTCCTTGATATAAAATTAGACGTTATCGTGTTTTATTGAATATTATTACATCTCATTGAATGAGGTGATGTTTACATATAATCAGTAAATGGTAAACCCGTTAAAAATATCGTGAAATAGTTTTTTACGAATAAAAAAATTGCCAAAGATACAAATAGAGCTAAATATAACCAAATAGTGTTAACCTTAGTTAACCGTTGTTTATTTATGCTAATGAATATGCATATTTATTTCTTTGTAAATAAATGTAAAAAATCATGTGCTAAGTTATGACTTTTAAAAATCAAATCAGACATTGCTAAATTTTATTAAACGCTATTGCATCTCTTTGGATAAAACAATATTTGCATATAACTATCTAAGGGTAAAGTAGCTGAAACTATAATCAAATCATCTATTTTTGCATAAAGAAAAAGATGATTTCACGAATAAGACTGAATAAAACTGAATACTACTGGATTAAATTAATAATCGGGTATTTATGTAAACTTTGTGAATAAAATAATTTTGTAAAAAAATGTAAATTTAATACTTGTACCATTTTATGGTTTTCCTAATATTAATTTAGATATCTTTGCTACTCTTTAGATGTTATAGCATCTTACGGGATGAACTAATTTTTACATGGAAGTTAAAAAGGGTAAAGCCATATAAAATATAATATATTTAACTTATACAAATGCATTATTCTTATTTTTGTTTATTATCCTATTCTTTATACTTTTTACACTAACTACTACTAACTACCACTAGTTCTCACTATATTTTTTATTTTGTAAATAAATGTAAATATTAGTAACGGTATGTAATTAGTAATAATATGAATATATACACGATGTTAAAAAGCAATCGAATAGTTATGTGTGTAGTTTTATGTATAGATATATTTTACATATTGTAAATTATGTTTTTATTCAATATGTTATTTATATAATTCGATTCCTGTAGGGAACGCCAATTATAACAACCTATCATTTTACCCACTGCTTATTCTTGCTATAAAGAATAGGTTCTTTATTAACAACACCCAATGAGAGTTTGGTGATTTAATAAAGCCTTATCAAAAATAATAACCTTTATTGTCGATAATTTGGCCTAAATTCCTATTTCACTGTCTGCACCACAGAAGTAAATCAAATCTATATTCGGTAGCTTATATCACCTGTTATGGACAGGAGAATTTAAATGATACTTTGGCTGATCTCTTTTGGCTTAATTTCAGGTATTACTACATGGTTATTTGGTTTTGGCGGTGGTTTTGTTACTGTGCCCCTACTCTATACTCTCATTCTTACACTTTGGGCTGGTGATAGTTTAGCGGGTGAACATGCTATGCAAATTGCTGTGGCTACCTCTGCGCTCATTATGTTGTTTTCCGCTATTATTACGACCCTAAAACACCATAAGGCGAAAAAAATAGATTGGAAATTAATTATGATCTTATTTTGGGGGATTGCATTCGGTGGGATCTTCGGTGCCTTACTTGCCTCAACCGTCCAAGGTGAATGGATCCGATGGATTTTTATTGGTTATCTATTTCTGACTATCTTAGATTGCTATTTTCGCCCCGGATTTATGGCGCCACGCAAAGAAATACAAAAAGTAACCAACAAAAAAGAAGCGTTAACTGGCACTATTATTGGCATTATTGCAGCTTTTTTAGGTGTAGGTGGAAGTGTTATGACCGTACCTTTATTACGCCGTAGAGGTATGTCAATGACTCAATCGGCTGCCATGGCAAACACATTGACATTCCCTTTAGCATTAACGGCAACACTCACTTATATCTTATTGTCTTTCACTACCCCGTTAGGGAATAGCGCTGGATTTGTTGGCTATATTTGGATAAAAGCAGCCGTTATTCTAATCTGTAGTACATGGATAGGATTAAAAATAGCTGAACGTTTTTTATCACGTATACCGGATAAATGGCATGCTAGAGTTTATCCGCTGTTATTGATATTGGTGTTAGTCGTTATGCTGAACTAACCCACTAACATACCTCTGGACAAGGCAATTCTTATCTATCTGTATTGCCTTTAATATTTCACACAAAAGTGAAATTGTTACATTTACTCGACTCAATAGTAGCGTATTTTGACACCCTAGATACAACCCAATAACCATTAATATAATTAATTAAAAATTATACATAATGAATAATATATTATAATTTATCTTATCTTTTTTATGATGGCATAATTATCTACCTCTTGGATAAATTAAATCTTAATTGACATTTAATTCTATCTTTTATAGATATTTCATTATTAAAATAAGACATTATAGCAAATATAATAAAATAGCTTCTTTAGCTTAAGAAAATTAAAAAACTTATTTAGTCTTTATTTTAATAACAATTTAATTACAATTAAATCTCTCACCGGTATATATAAAAATACATATCGATTGAAAATTATATCAATATTTTTTCTTACCTTAATAATATATTATAGATACACTTTAAAAGAATAAATCATTCCTATAACCATATGAATATTAAAGGCATGGTTATTTTTTTATAAAACTCTTAATTCATTTCCTTTAACAATAACCAGCCCCTAACTAATACCTTAGAAGAAAATAATTATCATTTTAGTTTGTCTCTATTTGTTAAATTATTTTATGATATTTATTAACTTCTTTGTTGCTATTATTTATTATTTCCAACTAACTCATCACTTATTAATGAATAAATTGAAGACACCATCAAATATTTATTTAACCAACTGTATATAATATTTAGCTATAAGAAGAAACTGGAGGTTATATGAGTATTAGTCGTCGTTCTTTTATTAAGGGGATGGGTATAGGATGTGTTGGTTGTACGGTGGGAAGTTTACCACCAGGGGCCCTCGCACTTAATCCAGTAACATCTCTTAAGGGTCAGTCTAAATTAACACCAAGTTTGTGTGAGATGTGTTCTTACCGTTGTCCTATAGAAGCTCAGGTTGTTAATAACAAAACTGTCTTTATCCAAGGTAACCGAAATTCACCACATCAAAAAACTCGAGTCTGTGCGAGAGGAGGCAGTGGTGTTAGCCTTATTTATGATCCGAAACGCATTGTAAAGCCCATGAAACGCAAAGGCCCTAGAGGTGCCGGAGAATGGGAAGTTATTAGCTGGGAACAAGCTTATACAGAAATTGCCGAAAAGATGGCAAGCATCAAACAACATTATGGTGCTGAAAGTATCTTTTTCTCATCAAAATCAGGCTCTCTCTCCTCTCATTTATTTCATTTAGCGGCGGCATTTGGGTCACCAAACACCTTTACGCATGCATCAACTTGTCCTGCGGGCAAAGCCATTGCTGCATCGGTAATGATGGGTGGTGATTTAAAAATGGATCTCGCAAATTCTAAATATATTCTTTCTTTTGGTCATAATCTTTATGAAGGAATTGAAGTTGCAGAAACCTATGAATTAATGACGGCACAAGAGCGTGGTGCAAAATTAGTCAGTTTTGATCCTCGATTGTCTGTTGTTTCCAGTAAAGCAAATGAGTGGTTTGCTATCCGACCAGGTGGCGACTTACCTGTTCTAATGGCCATGTGTCATATTATGGTAAAAGAAAATCTTTATGATAAAGATTTTATAGAAAAATTTACTGTCGGTTTCCCTCAATTAGTGGAAGTATTACAAGATACCACGCCTGAATGGGCACAAGCTCACTCTGATGTTCCCGCAAAAGATATTATTCGCATAACACGTGAAATTGCAGCTAAAGCTCCTCACGCATTAGTCATGCCAGGCCATCGCGCAACCTTTAATAAAGATGAAATTAATATGCGCAGAATGATCTTCACCTTCAACGCCCTACTGGGAAATATTGAACGTGAAGGTGGCATGTATCAAAAGAAAGCTGCTGCAAAATATAATAAATTAGCGGGTATCGACGTTGCCCCTGAATTAGCTAAACCAACCGTTAAAGGCATGCCTAAAATTACGGCAAAACGCGTCGATGCTACAGCGCCTCAATTTAAATATATCAATAAAGGCGGCGGTATTGTTCAATCTATCATTGACTCCACACTCCATGGTGTACCTTACCAAACCAAAGCTTGGATTATGTCACGCCATAATCCATTTCAAACAGTAAGTTGCCGACCTGATCTAGAAAAAACAGCCCAAAAACTCGACTTAATTGTCAGTTGTGATGTGTATTTAAGTGAAAGTGCATCTTATGCAGATTATCTGTTACCAGAAAGCACTTATTTAGAAAGAGATGAAGAGATTTCTGATGTCTCTGGTTTAAATCCAGCTTATGCATTAAGACAGCAAGTTGTCGAACCTATTGGTGATACTAAACCAAGTTGGTTAATTTGGATGGAATTAGGAAAAAAACTGGGATTAGCGAGTTATTTTCCTTGGGAAAACATGGGAGTTCGTCAACTTTATCAAGTTAAAGGGGATGAAAATCTCTATAAAGAGATCCACCAAAAAGGCTATTTATCTTATGGTATTCCGCTACTTTTACGTGAACCATCCTATGTAAAAGCCTTTGTTGCACAATACCCAGATGCTATCAAACATGTTGATAGTAACAATATGATGGAAAAATCTCTTTCTTTTAAATCACCAAGTGGTCTTATTGAGATCTATTCGGAAGAGTTAGAAAGTCTATTAGAGAATTATGGTATTCCTCGTTTCCATAACTTCCCATTAAAACAAAAAGATGAACTCTATTTTATTCAAGGAAAAGTCGCAGTACATACCAATGGCGCGACTCAATATGTACCTTTATTAGCAGAGCTAATGTGGAAAAATCCTGTCTGGTTACATCCTGATACCGCAAAAAGTCATGGAATTAAGCATGGTGATGAGATCATTTTAGAAAATAGCGTAGGCAAAGAGAAAGCCCATGCCTTAATTACCACAAGGTATTCGTCCTGACACAGTGTTTGTCTATATGGGTTCAGGCTCTAAGACCGGCGAAAAAACGCCAGCAACCACAAATGGGATCCACTGCAGTAGTTTATTACCTCATGAAATTAGCCCTGTTTCAGGCACTGATGTACATACTTCAGGCGTCAAAATTAGTCTGGCTTAAGGAAAAAAATAACGATGAATAGCAACTCTAAACAATTTGTCATGCTACACGATGAAAAACGTTGCATTGGCTGCCAAGCTTGTACCGTAGCATGTAAAGTCATCAATGATATTCCTGAAGGATACAGCCGACTACAAGTACAAATTCAAGGCCCTCATAATGATGAGGCAGGAGATCCACATTACCAATTTTTCCGAGTTTCCTGTCAACATTGTGAAGATGCGCCTTGCGTTTCTGTCTGCCCTACAGGTGCTTCATTTATTGATGAAAATGGCATTGTACAGGTTAAAAAAGAGCTCTGTATTGGCTGTGATTACTGTGTTGGTGCTTGTCCTTATCACGTTCGATATATCAATCCATTAACACACATTGCTGATAAATGTAATTTCTGTGCTGATACTCGACTAACAGAAGGTGAGTTACCTGCTTGTGTAACGGTATGCCCAACTGATGCATTGGCATTTGGTCGCATTGACTCACCCGAGATCCAAGCTTGGATCAAACAGAAATCCGTTTATCAATACCAATTAGATAATGTCGGAAAACCAAATTTATTCCGCCGTAAAGAGATCCATCAGGGAGATAAAGCATGACAAGTATCTGGGGAGCCGAACTCTATTATACGCCAGATTACTGGCCTGTATGGTTAATTGCAGCAGGTTTGATCATTGTCGCCATGATAGCCATATTGGTGCTACATGGTTTTTTACGTTATGCACTGGCACCTAAGCAAAGTGGTCACTATGAAGAAGAGCGTGTTTACTTATACTCTAAAGCCATTCGTTTTTGGCATTGGGGTAATGCCTTACTGTTCATTCTTCTATTAATCAGTGGATTGTTAGGCCATTTTTCTATCGGTAATGTTCCATCGATGGTACTACTACATAAAATCTGTGGTTTTATTCTCATCGCTTTTTGGATAGGTTTTGTTGTAATTAACCTAACCACAAATAATGGTGTACATTACAAAGTCAGACCGCAAGGATTAATTGGACGCTGTATCAAGCAAGCTCGCTTTTATCTTTATGGTATTATGAAAGGTGAACCACATCCTTTTGCCGCGACTACAACAGATAAATTTAACCCTCTCCAACAACTTGCTTACTTAGGTGTTATGTTTGGGTTAGTTCCACTACTTCTTATCACAGGCGTACTATGCTTATACCCTGAAGTCCTAGGTTATGGCTATTGGATGTTAAAAGTACACTTTATATTAGGCATCGTTGCACTCATGTTTATTTGTGCGCACTTCTACTTATGTACTTTAGGCGATACCTTTACACAAACATTCCACAGCATGATTGATGGGCATCATCGACATCAAAAACATGGTGAAAGCACAACAACAAAAAATTGATAATTAGCTTTTGATAATTATTAATATCCCCATGCCTGCTTATCGAGCAGGCATTTTTACGTATTGGTATTTTTAGCTAAGATCACTGATACGTAAAAATACAGAATATTCTCCTATTCACTACGATTTTTTTATTTATTATTAACAGAACAAAATTGATATAGCTTAATTTTCTAAAAATTAATCTTTTTATGATGATATTCTACTAAATTAGTATTTTTTTGAACTAGCTAGTTTTTATTTTTACTAAAAATTTTTATATATTAAAAAATATAATTAACCAATCTTTTATATAAAAAATTTTAGTCATAAATAATAGTAGAAATAGCAACAAAAAAGATATGTTATAGGTAACAGTCAATATTATTATACTAATGGAATAATTTAGATATTCTTATTACTGTTAAAAAATAAAAATGCCCATTAAGGGCATTTTATTTAGATTCAAGGCATAAATTAATAATAAGATAATTCTTATTATTAAATAATTAGATTAACACTCTCATAAGAATCATCTTATTTATCTAATTATTTGTATACTAGCTAACTTTCTAATTAAAAGCTTACAATCAGAAAATAGAAAGAGCCTTATTGTCGAAATGAGCTGGGATATGTTGTTCATTATTCTCAGGAACATCAACCATACCCCCCATAACATCTTCAAAGAAGTTACCTATATTAATGCCTAACACATCAAGGACTTTAACTAAGCAATCAATGTCGATACGATTAACTCCGCGTTCGTAGCGAAATAATTGCTGTTCACTAATATCGATTTCTTTTGCTAACTGAAATACGGTATAACCTTGAGATTTTCTTAATGATTTTATTTTTTGTCCAACAGCGTAAGCAACTGGATACTTGTTACTCATAATATGTTCTCGCTTTTCACTTTGATTGATATCTAATTTATAATAGTGCGGGCCATCATTAATAATATATGAAAAAATATAATATCATGGGCACCTTTTTTAATTTTATTAAAATAATATTTTGACTTGATAAGAGTATTACAATTCATAACAACACTTATCATATGTAAATAATATACTACGCATTTAAACACTTTCAACCAGTCAAAAAATGACAATAATAACTAACACCTTTACTCTCACTAGTTATTAATACCTAGGAGAAGTCACAAATCTAATATTAATCAATAGGTTATAATATATTAAATATAAATATAGTCTTTTTTTATCTTTAGAATTACTCATGTATTAGATTTATATTCTATCAATGCAATAATTTACGAATAAATATATCAAATTGATAAAAAAATAATCAATAAATTTCAGTCTAATTTATTTAAATTTGTGAATTAACCTCGTTAATAGAACATTTTTTACATTTTTACAAAAAATATTGAGCAATCTCAATAAATTCTAATTAATACAAAATGACACAGATTAAAACCAATAGAAACAATTAGTTACATAATTTTCATAAAGTAATAGAACTCGATCTAATTTTAAACATTTGTTAATTAATTTATATAAGCATAAACACTTAGCGTTAGAGTACTTATTAAATTTAAATAAATTTCCAATTATTATTTACTATAATTTGAATTATAATTTCCTTTATGGATTATTATTTATTTATATTTTTTCTTGTTCTCTTATTAAAGATAATCCAAATAGAAAAAGACCATAAAAAGAAGAATAAATGATAAAAACTATTTTATATCATATGGTTATAATACATTTCTTAATTTATAGAACATCTAATGTTCTACTAAAAACATGCCAGCATAGCTTTTTGCCACCTTCCGCAAACCACATATTTAAACAAAAGAACTTCTTATCAGTTATTGTAACTTAGGATAAATATTTGCTATATTAAGCTGTTAAATGACCATTTAACAATGATCTCATTTTGTTAAAAATTCAAAATTAGATAATCCTTTAATCCTAAGTGTAAATACTTATTTCTTATAAAGTGTATTTTTGCCTCTCTGCAAACATTAATATTTTTATATAATTTATCTTTCTGCTATATACACAATTTTCTCTTTTTTCGTGTAAAAAAGGAATTTCCCCCTTTAAGACAACATCTAAACAAATGAAAATGTCGTTTATTGGCATAGATCATTTTCTTTTAAATTCATAAGGATAGCGATTTGATAAAAATCAATAATTAAAATAAACGTTTAAAATCAACAAATTAATATAAAAATTTTGTTCAAAAAATAGCACCAAAAAAACGATATTTCAGAAAAAACACATAATAATTTTTAATTAAAAAGATAATTTGGTTACAAACCACATAAAAATATTAAGGGTGTTTACTGTAAAGGATAATTTTGAATTATTTTTATTTTAACCCATATAAAAACCATAATACGTATAATTAACTAATAATAAAAAAATACTTTTTTTTTAAAATTAATTTAAAAATCTTATCTATATCAAGATCAAGGCGATAAAAAATGAATATCCTTGACGTTGCTATTTTTAAACTATCTTATAAGCAATTAAATAACCTATGTACACTCAATAAAAGTATCATCTTAGCTATTTCTCTCAGTAATTTTGCTAATCCTTTTAAATAATCATTTCATCATCAATCTTTTTAACACTACTAGTAGGGTAAATAAGTCGGTAATCAACCCCTGATAGCACAAAAATAATTCAGAACGATAAATAGGAGAACAGAACAGGGATCACAGCTCGATATAAAACCACCAAGTAGATAGATAGATAGATAGATAGATAGATAGATA
>NZ_KV791984.1:72795-73336 GCF_001808035.1 Proteus sp. HMSC14B05
AGATAGATAGATAGATAGATAGATAGATAGATAGGTCGATAGGTCGATAGGTCGATAGGTCGATGTAGTCTAGTAACAGACGTCCTGAATACAAAATGAGCGCTATGGATAATAGATAAGGATAAGGATAAGGATAAGGATAAGGATAAGTAATAATAAAGGAATTTTTATCGAATGATATAAAAAGAAGTGGTGGGCGGTATTGGGCTCGAACCAACGACCTCCTCCTTGTAAGGGAGATGCTCTACCAACTGAGCTAACCGCCCGTTTAATTATTAAATGGTGGGTCGTGGGCGACTCGAACGCCCGACCAATTGATTAAAAGTCAACTGCTCTACCGACTGAGCTAACGACCCATTTAATAATTTTACGTAAAACTTGAGGTAGTATTGTGAATGGTGGGTCGTGGGCGACTCGAACGCCCGACCAATTGATTAAAAGTCAACTGCTCTACCGACTGAGCTAACGACCCGTCACAATGTTCACTACTCTTTGTTGTATATTTAGGAATGGTGGGTCGTGGGCGACTCGAACGCCCGAC
>NZ_KV791984.1:73356-181181 GCF_001808035.1 Proteus sp. HMSC14B05
AGGGAGATGCTCTACCAACTGAGCTAACCGCCCACTTCATAATGACTAAATTCTCATTACCACGCTTTAATGTAATTGGTGGGCGGTATTGGGCTCGAACCAACGACCTCCTCCTTGTAAGGGAGATGCTCTACCAACTGAGCTAACCGCCCGTCGTGATGGGGTGCATTATAGGGATACTGCGCTATGAGTCAACGATTTTTATCGGTTTTTTATCGTAAAAATGATCGTTCGTTTTATTTTTAGTCAAGATGCTTTTTTTAGCACCATAACTGACACAGCAATTAACCAAAATAATCCGTTGTTGTTACTTCGTCAAACAAAAAATAACCTATTTGAAATTTTTCTGCAGGTTAAAAGCTTAATGCCATTGAGGAATTAGCATCCAGTGATAAAATAAAGCAACAATTTCGTTTTTTTGATAATCACGGTTACTTATCTTCTATTTTTGGCTCCTTATATAAGAAAGAATATAAGTAAAACGTACTAAGGCAATCTCAATGAGTAAAATAAAAACCCGTTTTGCACCAAGTCCTACAGGCTATCTACATGTTGGTGGTGCTCGTACTGCACTGTATTCCTGGTTATTTAGCCGTCACAACAAGGGTGAGTTTGTACTGCGTATTGAAGACACCGATTTAGAACGTTCTACTCAACCTGCCATTGATGCAATTATGGACGGTATGAATTGGTTAAATCTAAACTGGGATGAAGGTCCTTACTATCAAACCAAACGCTTTGATCGTTATAATCAAGTTATCGATCAAATGTTAGCAGCTGGTACTGCTTATCGTTGTTATTGTTCTAAAGAACGTTTAGAGAAACTACGTGAAGATCAAATGGCGAAAGGTGAGAAACCTCGCTACGATGGTTGTTGCCGTCACGGTGATCACAACCATACCCCAGATGAACCTCATGTAGTTCGTTTTTTAAATCCTCAAGAAGGATCTGTGATTTTTGATGACAAAATTCGTGGCCCGATTGAGTTTAGTAACCAAGAGCTTGATGACTTAATTATCCGTCGTACTGATGGTTCACCTACCTATAATTTCTGTGTAGTGATTGATGACTGGGATATGGAAATTACACACGTTATTCGTGGTGAAGATCATATCAACAATACCCCACGTCAGATCAATATATTAAAAGCACTTGGTGCTCCAGTACCTGAATATGCACACGTATCCATGATCTTAGGTGATGATGGTAAAAAATTATCTAAACGCTATAACGCAGTAAGTGTAATGCAATATCGTGATGACGGTTATTTACCAGAAGCGTTATTAAACTACTTAGTACGTTTAGGTTGGTCTCATGGCGACCAAGAGATCTTTAGCATCGATGAAATGATTAAAGATTTCACTTTAGAAGCTATTAGTAAATCAGCAAGTGCGTTTAATACTGACAAATTACTTTGGTTAAACCATCACTATATTAATACCTTACCTGCTGAACAAGTAGCCGTACACCTAGATTGGCATATCAAACAACAAAATATTGATACTAGTAATGGCCCATCACTGGTTGAATTGATTAAATTACTCGGCGAGCGTTGCAAAACATTAAAAGAGATGGCGGAAAGTTGTCACTACTTTTATGTTGACTTTGATAGTTTCGAAGAAACCGCGGCGAAAAAACACTTACGTCCTGTCGCTCGTCAACCATTAGAAGTAGTTCGTGATAAATTATCAGCAATTACTGATTGGACAGCGGAAAATGTACATAAAGCAATCCAAGAAACCGCTGAAGAATTAGAAGTTGGTATGGGTAAAGTCGGTATGCCTCTACGTGTTGCTGTCACAGGTGCGGGTCAATCTCCTGCACTAGATGTTACTGTTCATGCTATTGGTAAAGCTCGTAGCATCGCTCGTATTAATAAAGCATTAGATTTTATTACTGACAGAGAAAATCAAGCTTAATTGAGCTGATTATCTTATTTCACAACGAAGAGTCGTCACTTATTTTTAAGCGGCGACTCTTTTTTTGTATTCTTTTTCATCAATCAATAAATAATGTGAGATTAAGTGATTGACAGCATTGTGCTTGTTGCCTATTATCAAGCCCGTTCCAGTATGTTGGGGCTATAGCTCAGCTGGGAGAGCGCTTGCATGGCATGCAAGAGGTCAGCGGTTCGATCCCGCTTAGCTCCACCAATATACTTTTGAACAATCCATTATGTGGGGTTATAGCTCAGTTGGGAGAGCGCTTGCATGGCATGCAAGAGGTCAGCGGTTCGATCCCGCTTAGCTCCACCAGAATCTTAAGATCCTGAAGAGAAATCTTCAGGATTTTTTATTTTCACCAATGTATTCACTTAATTAGTGATTCACACTACCCGCAAAGATAAAACTACTGCGCAGTATATCCCCCATCTACCGCATAAAAAGCGCCTGTTGAAAAACTACTCTCATCTGAAAGTAAAAAAGCCACCATATTAGCCACTTCTTTTCGCGTTGCCATTCTCTTCATCGGATGTGTTGATGCCATCCATTGACGAACTTCATCCGGTAACTGTTGCATTCGCGGTGTGTCTACATACCCAGGCCCTATTGCATTCACACGTATACCTTGCTGTGCAAATTCCAAGGCAGCTGAACGGGTGATCCCTAACACAGCATGTTTGGCTGCAGTATAAGCAGAAATTCCGGCAATACCGACAATACCATTTGTCGAAGATAAATTAACGATACTCCCTCCACCACTTCTTAGTAAGGCTGGAATACCATATTTCAATCCGTAAAATACGCCGTTAATATCGGTATCCATAACCGCTTTCCAATCATCAATATTATAATCAACAATCGATGTATTATGCGGACCTGTAATACCTGCATTATTCACTAATCCATGTAATGCGCCTGTTTGTGCTAATATTGTTTCAAACATGCTTTTAACTTGCTCAGGTGATGTCATATCTGCTTGTAATGCTATGACTTTTTCACCTGTAGGATCGATTGTGTAAGCGGTTTTTTTAACCTGTTCTAATTGTCGTCCACTTATAAAGACTGTTGCACCCGCTTGATATAATCGTTGGGCAACGCCTTCCCCTACTCCTGTTGCAGCCCCAGTCACTAACACCGTTTTGCCTTCAAAATAGCTCATATTCACCTCAGTTCACTTAGTTTAAGTAATTAACTTTAGTTAATCATGTTAAATAGGATATTTGATTAACTAAAGTTAATCAATATAAATTTTCTTCAGCTAAAATGAGCTGTTATTATTAACTTCAATTAATTTGATAGAAAAATGTAGGTACTAATGGAGCAACTTGAGCTAGAAAATGCCCTATCGCTTTTACAGTGTACTCTGGTTGCACAACGCACCCGTTATACACCAGAGCAAGTAACTTGGGGACAATATGATATTTTAGAATTATTGCGTTTACGCGGTGATTTAACGCCATCTCAACTTTGTGAAATTTTAGCTATCTCACGCCAAAATTTATCTAAGTTTATGCGAGGATTAAAATCATTAGGTTTTATTGCTCAGGATCGTTCTAAGAAAGATAAACGTGAATTAATTACGCATTTAACAGATGAAGGTAAAGCTTTTTTAGCAAGGGCCGCTTTAGGCCGAAAACAGAACGCACAGAAGCTACAAGCGCAATTAACACCTGCAGAACAAGCTATGTTTATTGAATTGAGTCATAAAGTTATTAACGCACTAATAGCGGATAAGTTACCTACAGAGCCTGATTAACGCGACTGCTTTAATGGTTTTAGTAACCCTTCTAAGCCATCAATTTTAATTGCTAGGGTCATTTCCATTAGTTGCCCTAGCTTTCCTTCAGGGAAGGTGCCTTTCTTGGCAAACCACAATAAATACTCTTCAGGTAAATCCACCAACATTCGCCCTTTATATTTACCAAATGGCATTTGTGTGTTGGCTATATCTATAAGATGCTGTTTTTCTAGCATGATCTCTATCGCTTTATCGAGAAGGAATGATAAGGATTATAAGGTAATTTAACGATAAAAAAAGCAGTACCGGCGGGTACTGCTTGATTTATGTTACATGATAACTAAGTTATCCATCTTACATTGTTATTTATTTCACATGCTATCTGTCTTATCTCAATGATTAAACAAACAGGCCTGTGATAGCAGCAGATAAGAAGCTAACTAGCGTAGAACCAAATAGTAATTTAAGACCAAAACGAGAAACCACATTACCTTGCATTTCGTTCAGACCTTTAATAGCCCCTGCAACAATACCGATAGAAGAGAAGTTAGCAAATGAGACTAAGAAGACAGATAAGATCCCAACAGAGCGAGGTGTTAATTCAGCAGCCAGATCTTGCAAGCTTCCCATCGCGACGAATTCATTAGAAACTAATTTAGTTGCCATCACACTACCTACACGTAATGCATCTTGCTCAGGCACACCAATCACCCATGCTAATGGATAGAACACATAACCTAAGCAATCTTGGAAACTAATACCGAAAATCATACTAAAGATAGCGTTTACCGCAGCAATTAATGCGATAAAACCAATCAACATTGCCGCAACGATTAAAGCAACTTTGAAACCAGCTAAGATATATTCACCTAACATTTCGAAGAAGCTTTGACCTTCATGCAGATTACCCATCTGGATATCTTCTTCATTTTCAACAGAATATGGGTTAATCACTGATAGGATAACGAAAGTACTGAACATATTCAGAACCAGTGCAGCAACAACGTATTTAGGATCAAGCATAGTCATATAAGCACCAACAATTGACATTGATACCGTAGACATCGCTGTCGCCGCCATAGTGTACATACGGCGCTGAGACATTTTGCCCAATACATCTTTATAAGCGATAAAGTTCTCAGATTGGCCAAGTACTAAGGAGCTAACCGCATTAAACGATTCTAGTTTCCCCATACCGTTCACTTTGGACAGCACTGTACCGATAATGCGGATCACGAAAGGCAATACTTTGATATGTTGCAAAATACCAATTAATGCAGAAATAAAGATGATAGGACATAATACATTCAAGAAGAAGAATGCTAGACCACCTTTCATCATACCACCGAAGACGAACTCAGTACCTTGTGCGGCATAACCTAATAAGTGATCAAATAGCCCAGCGAAACCACGGACAAAGCCTTCACCAATATCAGAATTGAGGAAGAACCATGCCAATGCGATTTCAATAATTAATAACTGCACAATATAACGCAGACGGATCCCTTTGCGGTTATTACTTGCAATAAATGCTAATGCACCAATAACTGCGAGAGCCAAAACAAAGTGAATGATAGAAGACATGCATGCTCCAAAAATAAAAATAAATCTTGGAGAGCATTTTATGTAACGCGTAACATTACGATGTGATTATTGTCACAATACAGTGAAACCATATACACACTATTTATTAAATAAGATAGGTTGATCACACTTTAGGAGTAACTTAAGTAACACGAAATGTGAATTTAGCTTAAGTTAAAGATGCTACTGAGAACTACTCTCAATAGCATCTAAGTTTATTGTAAACGATTATTTAGATTGATCAAGCAAGCGGATCATTTCGTCTTCATCAATAACAGTAATACCTAATTCATTTGCTTTGGCTAATTTAGAACCCGCCGCTTCACCAGCAATGACCATATCTGTCTTTTTCGAAACGCTACCACTCACTTTTGCACCAAGTGCAACTAATCTATCTTTTGCTTCATCTCGCGTTAATTGAGAAAGAGAGCCTGTCAGCACGACTGTTTTACCAGCAAAAGGATTATCACCTGCTTCATGAGTAGCCACAACCGGTGCCGGCCAAGTAATGCCAATGTCATTAACAAGTTGATCAATCACATTTTTATTATGTTCTTCTTGGAAAAAATTAACCACATGCTTTGCAACAATATCACCCACATCAGGAACTGCCTTTAAGGCTTCAATATTTGCTTCACGTAATGCCTCTAATGAAACAAAATGAGCGGTTAATCCATTGGCCGTTGCTTCTCCTACTTCACGAATACCAAGGGCATAGATAAAACGGGCAAAAGTGGTTGATTTTGCTTTTTCTAATGCATTAAGCAGTTTTTTGGCTGATTTCTCCCCCATACGTTCTAAACCAGATAAGATCTTTTCATCTAAACGGAATAAATCAGCCGGTGTTTTGACATACTCTTTTTCAACCAATTGGTCGATAATTTTATCTCCCATGCCGTCAACATCCATCGCACGACGAGAAACGAAATGTTTAAGCGCCTCTTTACGTTGCGCTGCACAAATTAATCCCCCCGTGCAGCGGGCAACAGCCTCACCTTCTATACGCTCAATATCAGATTGACAAATAGGGCATTGGGTTGGAAAAACAATTTCTTGTGCATTCTCAGGGCGTTTTTCTTCAATCACACTCACAACCTGAGGAATAACATCGCCTGCACGGCGAATAACCACCGTATCACCAATGCGTAATCCTAAACGTTCAATTTCATCAGCATTATGAAGTGTGGCATTACTGACTATTACCCCTGCCACTTGTACGGGATCTAAACGAGCGACAGGTGTAATCGCCCCTGTACGCCCCACTTGAAATTCAACATCTTTAATCACCGTCATCTGCTCTTGGGCTTGGAATTTGTAAGCAATCGCCCAACGGGGAGCACGAGACACAAATCCCAACTCTTCTTGTAGAGCTATATCATCTACTTTGATAACCACACCATCAATATCAAAGCCTAGATTAGGGCGAATTTCTGCTACATGATGGTAAAAATCAAGTACAGCTTTAGTTCCGGTACATAATTTAATAGCATCACTAACAGGTAATCCCCATTTTTTAAATTGCTGTAAACGTGCATAATGGCTTGTCGGTAATTCACCGCCTTCAAGCACGCCAACACCATAACAGAAGAAAGTCAAAGGGCGCTTGGCTGTAATACGAGGATCTAACTGACGTAATGAACCCGCTGCTGCATTACGAGGATTAGCAAATACTTTTCCTCCCGTGCGTCGAGCTTCTTCATTTAAATGCTCAAACCCTTTTTCAGTCATAAAGACTTCTCCACGAATTTCAATTCGTGCGGGGATATTATCGCCATATAAACGCAAAGGAATGGCTTTAATGGTTCTGACATTCTCAGTAATATTTTCTCCAGTGGTACCATCACCACGGGTTGCAGCTTGTACTAAGCGACCATTTTCATACAGTAGACTTACCGCAAGTCCATCTAATTTTAATTCACAACAAAAAGTGATCTCTTCATTATTTTTCAGACGTTCACGTAAACGTTTATCAAATGCTAAATAGGTTGTTTCATCAAAAGCATTATCTAAAGAGAGCATTGGAATTTCATGCCTAACTTGCTCAAAAGCCGTTAAAGGTAATGCCCCTACCCGTTGAGTAGGAGAATCTGGGGTAATGAGTTCAGGATGTTTGGCTTCTAATGCTTTTAGCTTATTCATTAAGCGATCGTATTCAGCATCAGGAATTTCAGGTGCGTCCATGACATGATAGAGATATTCATGGTGACGTAGTGTAACGCGAAGTTCATCAATTTGTTGTTGAATATTTTGATTCATGAGGTATCACCAAAGAAAGAAAAGCCCCCGCAAGCGGGGGCTGAGGTTGTTGGCAATGTGAGAAAAACCAAATTTCCCCACTTTGTATTATCAGCCGAAAATCAAGTCATTAATTTTCCTGATTTCTTTAAATCTATCCAACCTAGCACCGCAAGCGAGCTTTTGATAAAAAGACTATTGATGTAAATCTAGTGTTCTACGAATTCTAGATTTATAAAGTTCAATTTTTTGTGGTGTTAACAGTTTGCGCTCTTCATCAAGCACAACACCGCCCACATCAGAGGCAATACGCTGAGCTGCTTGCAACATCAATTTAAAGTTTTGATTAGCATCACCATAAGATGGCACCATCATAAACATGGATACGCCAGGCGTGGTTAATTCAGCCATCGTATCAATATTGAAAGTACCCGGTTTTACCATATTGGCAAGACTAAACAATACAGGGCCATTACCCGTCGGGTTAAGATGTCGATGGAAAATATTCATCGCACCAAACTGGAAACCCGCTTGAATAATGCTCTGCATTAACACCTCACCGTCAAGCATTTGACCATGATGAGCGCTGACATTTAATACTAATACCAGCTCTTCTTCTGCTTTTGGCTCTTCTGTTCCGGATAAAGCTTGCTCAGCTTGTTTCACATCAGATGAGGTTTCAGCATCCAATGGCCTATCTGTATCAGTGGTATGTCTTTCATCACTAGCAACAGAGTTCGACGATTCTGGTATCGGCTCTACATCGGCAAGTTTTGTCTCACTAATATCACCTTCTTTTACATCAGCATGGTTTACCTCTACCTCGGGTATCAGTTGTTTTTGCTGAGGCGCAGAGTCATTATTTTGTTCAATAACATCAAAAACACCAAGACTAGGCTCTCGTTGTAATGAAGTATCGTTAGAATGTCCCTGTGCTGGTGTTCCAGACATAAGTGGATCTTTATCTGCAACTGAGGATTGTGGCGCAAGTGTTGGCTCCGATTTAATCGGTGGCACACTTTGAGCCTCCTGCGTTGAAGTTAAAGACGACATCTGATGATTTGCCTCAGTATACTGGGGTTCATCATCGTTCTCATCTGACTGATAATTCTGTTTCTGACGTTTTACTGGGCGATTACGGAAAAGCTTAGAACGCTCTTTTCGACCAATCCATAAGCCGTGTAATAACAAAGCTATGATTAAAATCGCACCAACAACGATTAATATCAGACGCAAATTTTGCTGCATCATTTCTATCTCTGTTGTCTTGAGGTTTAATAGCCACAATGGCGAATATTACTTTTACTAAGAGTATTTGCCAATGCTTATAAGTGCAAGCCAATACTTAATTTTCTTGTCACAAAGATACACTCTTCAATACCTTATGCGCATTTTTTAGACAATTTATCACTAGTAAGGCTGATTATCTCTCTATATGATACTAGCTTGCCCTTATAGGAGAGAATAGGAAGTATGACAAATTTGACAGAATCGACCAAAAATTTAAATGGATTTCACTATTTTGCACTTGGGTGGCGATTAATTACTCGCCCGGGTCTAAAACGTTTTGTTATTTTACCCTTACTTGCCAATATTATTATTCTCGGTAGTGCCTTTTGGTGGTTATATGGCCAGATTGGTGAAATGGTCAATTGGATGATGGAAAAAGTCCCTGATTGGCTACAGTGGTTAAGCTATGTTATCTGGCCACTGTCAGTTATTTTTATTTTGCTGGTCTTTACCTATTTCTTTAGCACCATAGCCAATATTATCGCTTCGCCTTTTAATGGATTATTAGCTGAAAAATTAGAAGGTCAAATAACGGGTATTAATCCTCCGGATACCGGCTTATTAGGTATTACAAAAGATATTCCACGTATTTTAAAACGAGAAATCATCAAGGTCGTTTATTATTTGCCAAGAGCCATTGTATTGTTATTGCTCTATTTTGTTCCCGTTGTTGGACAAACTGTCGCCCCAATTCTTTGGTTTATATTTGGCGCTTGGATGATGGCAATCCAATATAACGACTTTCCATTCGATAACCATAAAGTCTCTTTCGCCAATATGAAATCAACGCTGAAAAAAGACAAATGGAACAATTTACAATTTGGTATGGTAATTAATATCTTCACTATGATCCCAATCTTAAACCTAGTCATTATGCCGGTTGCAATTTGTGGTGCCACTGCCATGTGGTGTGATCGATATCGTCATCAACATGTACAAGCAGGCCAGTGGTAATACCACTGGTTTCATTGTGATTAGAATCTTTTGGAATAAAAAGTAAAAAAAGTTATAAGGATATTCATAAAGCTTATTTCCATCTTTTGCTTGATGGCGTATGGTAATTTCATCTGACCTTATAAAAAATCATGTACCGAGGATAAAAATGAGCAAAATTTTCGAAGATAACTCGCAAACTATTGGCCATACCCCCCTAGTTCGTTTAAAACATTTCGGTAATGGCAATATCTTAGCTAAAGTAGAATCTCGTAATCCAAGCTTTAGTGTAAAATGCCGTATCGGTGCAAATATGATTTGGGATGCAGAAAAAAAAGGTATCCTGAAACCCGGCGTAGAGCTAGTTGAGCCAACCAGTGGTAATACTGGGATTGCCTTGGCTTATGTAGCTGCTGCTCGTGGCTATAAGCTGACACTGACTATGCCTGATACCATGAGTATTGAGCGCCGTAAATTATTAAAAGCATTAGGTGCTAACCTTGTGTTAACTGAAGGCGCTAAAGGGATGAAGGGAGCGATTGATAAAGCGAACGAAATTCGTGATAGCGATCCTAGCCGTTACCTTCTACTACAACAATTTAGTAATCCAGCAAACCCAGAAATTCATGAGAAAACCACAGGCCCTGAAATTTGGAATGACACTGATGGCAAAGTTGATGTAGTTATCGCAGGTGTCGGAACGGGTGGTACCATCACGGGTATTGGTCGCTATTTGAAAAATACCCAAGGTAAAGCTGTCACCATGGTTGCGGTAGAACCTAAAGATTCTCCTGTTATTAGCCAAGCATTAGCAGGTGAAGAAATTAAGCCTGGTCCACATAAAATCCAAGGTATTGGTGCAGGTTTTATCCCTGAAAACTTAGAGTTATCACTATTAGATCGCGTGATCCAAATTACTAACGAAGAAGCATTTGAAACAGCTCGTGACGTTATGACCAAAGAAGGTATTTTAGCGGGTATTTCATCCGGTGCGGCAATTGCGGCTGCAGTGAAATTAGCTAAAGAGCCAGAATTTGCTAATAAGGAAATCGTAGTGATTTTACCTTCTTCAGGTGAACGTTATCTCAGCACCCCACTTTTTGCTGATATCTCTGACAGCTAAATCGCGTCACCTAAAATGTAAAATATTTATTAAAAAAGCACCTTCAGGGTGCTTTTTTTGTGGTAGAGATCAAACTTTGTTATCCAGATAGGTGATTTATTCTGTCGAGTTTAGTATTTAATCAAGTAATTATTTCGAAGGTCGAAATTAATCAGAAAATAGGCAAGTGATAAAAATAGCACTGCTTTCAATTTCTGGGGACTATTTTTATCGGATAACGTAACATGGCTTATATTATCTGATATTGCTACGCAAAGCAGGACAATTTCATCTACACTTACTAAGTCCTGACTTAATGTGAATAATTGAGTTATAAAAGGAAAAAATCCTATGTACCAGCAAGAAGTTACTATTACAGCACCAAACGGCTTACATACTCGTCCTGCAGCACAGTTAGTAAAAGAGGCTAAAACTTTCTCTTCTGATATTAGTCTTATTTCTGGTGGTAAATCAGCCAGCGCGAAGAGCTTATTCAAATTACAAACTTTAGGATTAACCCAAGGTACTGTAGTCACTATTTCTGCTGAAGGCGAAGATGAAAAACAAGCAGTAGAACATTTAGTTAAGTTAATGGCTGAGTTAGAGTAATCCAGTTACCTTTCGCTATTCATTAACGTCCTATTTTCCCCTGAAAATCGCTCAGGGGAATTTATAACTCGATGATTTTAAAACAGCAGTGTCTCTTGATCCTATTTTTTTAAAATTATCACCAGCAAGTCGTAGGATAAATTATGATTTCAGGAATTTTAGCTTCACCGGGTATCGCATTTGGTCAAGCTCTTCTACTTAAAGAAGAACCTATTATTATTAGCCAACGTAAAATCCAAAGTGACGAAGTTGACACCCAAATCGAACGTTTTAAAGATGGTCGTAATAAATCAGCGCAACAACTAGAAATCATTAAAGCCCGTGCTGAAAAAAATCTTGGTGCCGATAAAGCTGAGATTTTTGAAGGCCATATTATGTTATTAGAAGATGAGGAACTCGAACAAGAGATCATATCCCTCATCAAAAGTGACAAGAAAACCGCAGAAGCAGCGGTTCAATCTGTTATTGAAGATCAGGCAACCGCATTAGAAGCCTTAGATGATGAGTACTTAAAAGAGCGTGCGGCTGACGTTCGTGATATTGGTAAGCGCTTAATGCGTAATATCTTAGAGATGCCAATTATCGATTTAAGTGCTATTTCTGAAAAAGTGATTTTAGTTGCTACAGATTTAACGCCATCAGAAACAGCGCAGCTTAGCTTAGACAATGTGTTAGGCTTTATCACTGACTTAGGGGGTAGAACATCACACACCTCTATCATGGCGCGCTCTTTAGAGATCCCAGCGATTGTTGGTACATCTAATGCAACAGAAACCATTAAAAAAGAAGATTATCTGGTTCTTGATGCGATTAACAATAAAATCATTATTAATCCTTCTGATGAAGAGCTCGAAGCATTAAAGGCTATCAAAGAAGAGTACCTACATGAAAAAGAAGAGCTGGCAAAACTAAAAGATTTACCAGCAATTACCCTTGATGGGCATCAAGTTGAAGTTTGCGCTAATATAGGTACTGTACGTGATGTCGCAGGTGCTGAGCGTAATGGTGCGGAAGGTGTTGGACTCTATCGTACTGAATTCCTATTTATGGATAGAGATTCCTTACCAACAGAAGAAGAGCAATTCCAAGCTTATAAAGCTGTGGCTGAAGCTGTAGGCAGTCCTGCGGTCATTATCCGTACTATGGATATTGGTGGCGATAAAGACTTACCTTACATGAATTTACCGAAAGAAGAGAATCCATTCTTAGGTTGGCGTGCAATTCGTATTTGTCTTGACCGCAAAGAGATCCTTCATCCACAATTACGTGCTATCTTAAGAGCGTCTGCTTTTGGTAAACTACGTATTATGTTTCCAATGATTATCTCTGTTGAAGAGATCCGAGCATTGAAAGCGGAACTTGAAATACTGAAAAGCCAGCTTCGTGAAGAAAATAAGCCTTTTGATGAATCTATCGAAGTTGGTGTTATGGTTGAAACGCCAGCAGCGGCTGTTATGGCTCGCCATATGGCAAAAGAAGTTGACTTTTTCAGTATTGGGACTAACGATCTAACACAATATACTCTGGCTGTAGACCGTGGAAATGAGCTGATATCTCATCTATATAATCCAATGTCACCTGCTGTACTTAATCTGATTAAACAGGTGATTGATGCATCACACGCTGAAGGTAAATGGACTGGAATGTGTGGTGAGCTTGCCGGGGATGAACGGGCAACAATGTTGCTTCTGGGCATGGGATTAGATGAGTTTAGTATGAGTGCTATATCAATTCCTCGCATCAAAAAAATTATTCGTAACGCCAATTTTGATGATGCAAAAGCACTGGCAGAGCAAGCACTTGCTCAGCCGACTGCAAAGGAATTAATGGACTTAGTAGAAACTTTTACTAAAGAAAAAACACTGTGCTAATAACGTTAGCCAGAGCCCGGTCCCAACTAAAATAATTAGGAGAAGATTCATGGGTCTGTTTGATAAATTAAAATCACTGGTTTCAGAGGAAAAGAAAGGCAGTGGCACGATTGATATTGTTGCACCACTTTCTGGTGAAATCGTCAATATCGAAGATGTTCCTGATGTTGTTTTCGCTGAAAAAATTGTAGGTGACGGTATTGCTATCAAACCTGCTGGTCATAAAATTGTTGCACCAGTTGATGGTACTATCGGTAAAATTTTCGAGACTAACCATGCTTTCTCTATTGAGTCTGACAACGGTATCGAATTATTTGTCCACTTCGGTATCGACACAGTTGAACTAAAAGGTGAAGGATTTAAACGTATCGCTGAAGAAGGTCAACAAGTTAAAGTCGGTGATACTGTTTTAGAATTTGATTTAGCGGTATTAGAAGAAAAAGCAAAATCGGTATTAACACCGGTTGTGATTTCTAATATGGATGAAATCCAAGGTTTAACTAAAATGACAGGCCCAGTAACTGTTGGTGAAACCGTTGTAATGCAGATCAAAAAATAATTTTTAATCTGTTCTCACTTTTAAACCGCCACATTTCCTCTGTGGCGGTTTTTATATGCAAGCGAATAAGCTTTAACGAGGGCAGAAAACTCAACCAAACACCCCAGTTGATAAATAGCGATCGCCTCTATCACAAATAATCGCCACAATCACAGCCCCTGGGTTCTCTTTAGCAACGCGTATTGCACCAGCTACGGCTCCCCCAGAACTAACGCCACAGAATATACCTTCTTTACTCGCTAATAGGCGCATGGTTTGTTCTGCTTCTGTTTGGGACATATCTATAACACTATCAACCAACTCTTTTCGAAAAATACCGGGTAAATAGGCTGGAGACCAACGACGAATACCCGGAATTTGACTTTTTTCTTCCGGTTGTAAACCGACAATTTTTACTGTGTCCGATTGTGTTTTTAGGTAACTCCCCACCCCAGTTATCGTACCTGTTGTTCCCATGCTAGAAACAAAATGGGTAATACGCCCTTGAGTCTGTTGCCAAATTTCAGGGCCAGTTGAAGTAAAATGCGCTCGAGGGTTATCGGGGTTATTAAACTGATCTAATACCTTCCCTTCACCTTTACGCTCCATTTCTTGCGCTAAATCTCTCGCCCCTTCCATACCAATTTCGCGGCTAACCAAAATAAGCTCGGCGCCATACGCTTGCATGGATGCTTGACGCTCTTTACTCATATTTTCCGGCATTAATAATTTTAGTCGATAACCTTTTACTGCCGCTATCATCGCTAAAGCAATCCCTGTATTACCACTGGTTGCCTCAATTAATGTATCGCCAGGTTTAATTTCACCGCGTAATTCAGCTTGCTCAATCATCGATAACGCGGCTCTATCTTTCACAGAACCCGCCGGATTATTGCCTTCAAGCTTAACCCATATTTCTGCATCTAATCCTTGTGAAAGTCGTTGTAATTTGACCAATGGTGTATTACCAATAAATTGTTCTAAGCCTGCCACAATAAATCCCTGATCATTTATTTGTTTGTATTAATGAAGAAATCATATTTAACTTATTAACGCAATAAAATTAACATTTTTTGATAGATTTTATTCTTTTTCGTGTTATAGCCTGTATAGTCAGTTTTACTCAATAGCCAAAATACCCATGCAAAAAAATCTGCATGGGCAATCATTAACTGTAATAAAAGAATAATGCTATTTTTTAAGCTGTGTATGCCAGTGAAACTGTTGTTAAGGGACGATCTTGTGCATATAACCGCGCTTTTGCACCACCCATATAGTAAATATCACCTTTATGGGGTATTGATGTCATATCATTCCATACCGCGCTAATTGGCGTATTTCCCCACTCAATAGGCTGTAAAACCAATTGCCAATAGTGTCCTTTAGGAGTCACTTCTATTACTTTGACGGGAAGTTTACATAAGCTATCACTATGCGGGTTAAGTGAAATTTCCCAAGGGCGCAAAAAAACATCAACTTTGCCTTGATAGAGCGGCGTAACCGATAAAGGTAAGTGATAGCCAGCAATTTGTAATTGCGCACCATTAATTTCACCTTGGAGATGATTAACATCTCCGAGAAATTCTAAAACAAAGCGACTTTCAGGCGTGTGCCAAACTTGTTGCGGTGTACCCACTTGTTCGATTTTGCCATTTCCCATAATAACGATGCGATCAGCGACTTCCATTGCTTCTTGTTGATCATGGGTGACAAAAACACTGGTAAATTTAAGCTCACTATGTAATTCCCGTAACCAACTGCGTAATTCAGTTCTCACTTTGGCATCTAACGCACCGAAAGGCTCATCGAGTAATAAAATTTGTGGCTCTACAGCCAATGCTCTCGCTAAAGCTACGCGCTGTTTTTGCCCTCCTGAAAGTTGTGCGGGATAACGCTGTGCTAAATGAGGCAGTTGGATCATCTCTAATAATTGCGTGACTTTTTTATCAATCACGGCTTTGTTAGGACGTTCGCGACGTGGTAATACGCTTAAGCCAAAGGCAATATTTTCAAATACCGTCATATGGCGAAACAGCGCATAGTGTTGGAAAACAAACCCAACTTTGCGCTCGCGGGCATGTAAGCGACTGACATCTTGCCCTGCAAAACAGATTTTACCTTCCGTTTGATGCTCAAGTCCTGCAATGATACGTAATAGAGTAGTTTTACCTGAGCCTGATGGCCCCAATAGCGCCATCATCTCACCGGAATTGACCGTTAAATTCACGTCATGCAACACTTCAGTGCGATCAAAATATTTTGTGACATGATTAATTTCAATACTCATATTTTGCCCCTGTTTTGCGTTATTGCTGACGTTCTAAATGCCATTGCAACGCACTTTTAACCATTAATGTAATAATTGCCATCATGGCAAGTAATGCTGCTGCCGTAAAAGCCCCCACAGTGTTGTAGTCTTGGTGCAAAAGTTCGACCTGTAAAGGCAGTGAATAGGTTTCTCCACGAATAGCCCCCGAGACAACAGAGACGGCACCAAATTCCCCTATAGCACGTGCATTTGTTAAAACCACACCGTAGAGCAATGCCCAACGAATATTAGGTAATGTCACTCGCCAAAACATTTTCCAACTACTGGCACCTAATAACACAGCAGCTTCATCCTCTTGGCTTCCTTGGCTCATCATCACCGGGACAAGCTCTCTCACGACAAAAGGACAAGTGACAAATACCGTCACTAATACCATACCGGGCCAAGAGAACATTAACTGAATATCGAATTGTTCCAACCACTGCCCTGCCCAACCATTGCTACCATAAAAAAGTAGATAGAGCAGTCCCGCAACGACAGGAGATACCGCAAATGGGATATCAATCAGCGTCATTAACCACTGACGCCCCGGAAAACGAAAGCGCGTAACAAGCCACGCCATACTAATACCAAACAACATATTTATCGGTACAGTAATTAAAGCGATAAGTAGCGTAAGCCAAACAGCATGTAACATATCGCTATCTAGCAAGTTGTCGGTAAATATTTCTATGCCTTTTGAAAACGCAGTCATAAAGATCCACGCAATAGGCACCACTAAAAATAAAATGGATAACACAACGCCTGTAAGGATCAATCCCCATTTTACCCAATCAATTTGGCGACGATAAAGAGAGCGTTGTTGCGCTATATCCGACATTAATGCCCCCTTAATCGCTTGCCAAAGCGGCTTTGTAATCCATTAATTGAAAACAGTAAGACTAATGAAACCAATAAAATAACAGAAGCGACCGCGCTGGCTGCAGGATAATCAAACTCCTGTAATCGAATAAATATCATCAAAGAAACCACTTCGGTCTGCCATGCAATATTGCCAGCAATAAAAATAACAGCACCAAATTCCCCTAAACTACGCGTAAAAGAGAGCGCCGTACCGGCTAATAACGCCGGAGACAATTCAGGTAACACAACTTTACGGAACGTTTGCCAACGGTTTGCCCCTAATGTTTCAGCCGCCTCTTCATATTCAGGGCCTAACTCTTCTAAAACAGGTTGCACCGTTCTGACCACAAACGGCAAACTAGTAAAAGACATCGCCACAGCAATACCAATCCATGTATTGATCACCTTGATATCAAACTTATCTAACACTAAGCCATACCATCCTTGTGTAGAAAACAACGTTGCTAAGGTTAATCCCGCTACCGCTGTAGGTAAGGCAAAAGGTAAATCCATTAATCCATCAAGAAATTTTCTGCCGGGGAAACGATAGCGCGTAATGATCCACGCTAATAACATGCCAAAAATAGCATTAAAAATACTTGCAACACCGGCTGACAACAAAGTGACTTTATACGCTGCCACAATTTGAGGGTGGGTTATCACCGTCCAATATTGTGCCCAACTCATTTCAGATAACTGCACAACCAGCGCACTCATAGGTAGTAATAAGATCAAACAAGTATAAAAAAGCGTACTACCTAAACTAAGCCCAAATCCGGGTAATACTCGCTTGCTGGCTGTGGCAAACATTATTGGCGTCCTTCTAATAATAATTTATCTAGCGTGCCATCTGTAGCAAAATGCGTTTTCATCACTTGGTTCCAATCACCAAACACATCTTCAATGGTAAATAATGAAGTCGCTGGAAATTGATCTGCTTTTTTGGCCATCACCGCTTTATCATTTACGCGATAGTTAAATTGTGTGATGATCTCCTGCGCTCTCGGGCTATATAAATAATTTAGGTAAGCTTTGGCGAGGTTTTCTGTTTTATTGCGTTGCACATTTTTATCAATCCATGCCACAGGAAACTCCGCTAAAATATCTACAGGAGGGACAATAACTTGATAATCATCTTCACCATATTGCTGGCGAATATTATTTACTTCAGACTCAAAACTAATTAAAACATCACCAAGTCCACGTTCAATAAATGAGGTCGTTGCCCCCCGTCCCCCGGTATCAAATACCGCAACATTTTTGAGTAACTTTGTCATAGCATCTCGGGTTTGCGCTTCATTTCCATAAGCTTTTTCAAACGCTCCCCATGCGGCTAAATAGGTATAACGACCGTTACCTGATGTTTTTGGGTTAGGGAAAACCACTTTGACATCTTCACGGGTCAAATCTTGCCAAGAAGTGATATTTTTAGGATTTCCTTTACGAACCAAATAGGCCATGGTGGAATAATAAGGTGAGCTATTATTAGGTAGACGTTGTTGCCAATCAGCAGGAATAAGCTTGCCTTTATCATGCAAAATTTGTACATCCGTCACCTGGTTATAAGTGACAACATCCGCAGGTAAACCTTGTAATATGGCTAATGCTTGTTTAGAAGAGCCAGCATGCGACTGTTTGATAGTGACTTTGTCATCAGGATGTTGAGCATCCCATTGGGTTTTAAAATCACTATTAAGCTGTGTAAATAACTCGCGAGCAATATCGTAAGAGCTATTAAGTAATTGAGCTGCATTTGCATAACTACTCGCAACCAAAGACAATGCAACGGTTGCCTGTAATGCAAAAGTTCGGATTGTTTTGTTCTTCATTATAGTACCCATCAGCGTAAGTCTTATTCTAATGGTTACTCTATCGGCTTTATTTATAACAGTGTAGTTAGCTTTTGTTATTTGATATAACTAATAGCTATTATAAATGGATAAAGAGTGAGATTGCCCAAATAAATAAGCATCATAATGATTTAACTGAAAATAATTCAACATTGAGATATCGAGAAACGACCTCGTCAAAATAAAAACGCCAGCATAGTAAATGATACTGGCGTGGCAAAATAGTAGTGTAACGCTAAGACTTACAGAGCGGCTAATACTTCATAAGAAGGAGCGAAATAGTAGCTACCTGTCACAGGTTTACTCATACGCAGTAAATCATCGTATTTACCATCAACTTCACCAAACATACTGAGTAATTGCTGTTCAATATTATATAAACGACCACAGTAAGCTAAGAAATAGAGGCCATGTTTACCACTAGCAGTTCCATAAGGTAAGCTATGACGCAAAATCGCTAACTCTTCACCATTTTCTTCAATAGCAACACGGGATACATGAGAGGTAATATTGCGTTCTGATTCATCCAACTCAATGCTCTCTTTTTTAGTACGACCAATCATTTTTTCTTGATCTGATTCACTAAAACGCGCCCATTTTTTTAGGTTATGCTCATAGCGTTGAACTAAAACATAGCTACCACCAGCATCAATACCTTCATTAATTAAAGCAACACCATAGCGCTCGTCACCAACTGGATTTTCTGAGCCGTCAATAAAACCACTAAGATCACGCTCTTCAATCCAGCGGAAACCGTGGATCTCTTCTTCTATTTGGAGCACGTTACCAAAAGCAGCTATTGCAGCTTGCGCTAATGAGAAATTCACATCATGACGCATGGATTGGATATGGATAAGCATATCGCGCTGAGTCGCAGGAGCTAACCCTTTGCCTAATGGACGAAATGGCTTTAACTCTGGCGCACTATTATTATCTGATAATTTTTTCCAAAGATCTGAACCAAAAGCTACCACGGCACCTAATGAAGCATCAGGATACTGTTTTTGTAATTCGCTAAGAGATTGCATAAATTGTTGGCAGCCTTGACGTAGTTGATCAATTTCCCCCACCACCATTGCTTCAATAAATAGACCGAATTTACTATGTGCGACTAAAATACCGCTTTGTGCATGAGACATATTGCTTCCCTAATAAATAATAAAAAACATATAAATTAATGTGGTTTATTATATCCAACATTTATTTTTAGGCTTTGCTATTTAACAAATTTTTGTTAGCAGAAAAGGTAAATATAAAATTATTTTATTAATAACACTTAAAAATAACCTATTTTTGCCAAACAATTTGTGTTACCTGCCAATTTGCTAATGTTTCATCGGGTGGCATTAGACCATCAGGGCCATCCCATTGCCCAGCAAAAACATAGCTCACTGATTTTGCTTGTTCTGATTGGCATTGAATGGTTTTTTGTTTATCGACTTTCGGCCCGTTACTGCACATACCAAATGCTTTTTTATAAATATCTTTAAATGGTGTACCTATTGTCGTTCCCCACGCTGTTTTCGCATTAGGATCAGATACCGTGATTTTATCTACTGTGCCCTTTTCTTTGCCATAAAAAGCCACTTGTACTTTTTCATCTTCAAGTGCTTGCACAATAACTATAATATTGCCTTGTTGCATTTCCATTCCTTGTCGGTAATGGAAACGGCTACCCAGCTCTTTTTCGATCGCTTGCTCTGTCACTGCCGTTGAAGCGGTGATATTATCTAATCCATTTGCAGAAACCGTTAACGTCTCATTTGAGAACCAATTCATTGGATTAAGTGCAGAAAAAGACATTCCCCCCATGGATGAACAGCCACTTAATAGCAAGACACTTGTGCTTAAGCACAAGGGTAACCAAAATTTAGGCATTATAAATACTCCATTTCACTTTTTCGTTATAAATTCAATTGATGCTAAGGCAACAAGTTTTTACTCGCATAAAACTAAAATAACTGAATACTTCAGACTAGTTACGACCATAACTCAGCCAAGTTTGTTCCCTTAAATCGACAATATCAGATTTTATCCAGTAAATAAGCAAGGTTAAGTTCTTTTTTATCGAGGCAACATCATGATAGGAAAGAAAGTACAAAAAAAGAAAATCCTCTCTATTAACCGATTAAAATTATCTTAACAGTCAATAAAAGAGGATTTAGCGAAGAATTAAAGATCGAAGTCCTGATCGATAATTAGGCGTTTAGTGTAAGCCGTATTCTCTTGATTTTGATCTTCATAGAGAAGCTTTTCAAACATACAAATAGTGGCATCGTTCTCTTCGGGGATCATTAAAGTAATTTGTGGACACCCTTTTGCAATGAGTTTTTTCTCTAGCCGAGAGATTAGTGCATTGGCAATTCCTCTACCGCGAAACTCAGGATGAACGCCCAAATAGTAAAGCGAGCCACGATGACCATCATAGCCTCCCATTACACTACCGACTATTTCGCCAGCAACCTCTGCGATTAAAAAGAGATCGGGGGAGTGGTTAATCTTTCGTTCAATATCAATTTCAGGATCATTTTCTGGTGAGATCAAGTCGCAACGTTCCCAAAGTGTAATGATTGCCTCAAAATCATCTTGACGGAATACACGTATTTCCATTGTTTTGCCTGTTATCTTTCACAAGTTACTAAATTTATTATCCCTTGTTTACTTTATCAATCAACTTCAAAATGAGAGCATAGGTCATATCGCGTTCCATTTTTAATAAATATGATAAAAACTGTAGGTTATTATGAGTTTACCTGATATTCATCGTGTGCAATCATTTTTTTTGTCGTTGCAAGATAGTATTTGCCATGCTATTGAAAATATAGACCAAAAAGCAACCTTTCAGCAAGATAATTGGCAAAGAGAAGCTGGCGGTGGTGGTCGTACTCGAGTGCTCACCCAAGGTGCTATTTTTGAACAAGCGGGTGTTAATTTTTCCCATGTTTATGGAGATGCCTTGCCTGCATCAGCCACGGCTCATCGCCCTGAATTAAGCGGTCGTCGTTTTCAAGCAATGGGCGTTTCATTAGTTATTCACCCTCTTAATCCCTATATTCCTACTTCACATGCAAATGTTCGTTTTTTTATTGCTGAAAAAGAGGGAGAAGCTCCTGTATGGTGGTTTGGTGGAGGCTTTGACTTAACGCCTTATTATGGATTTGAAGAAGATGTTATCCATTGGCATAAAGTGGCTAAATCTGTGTGTGATCCCTTTAGCCAAGATTATTATGCTCGATATAAAAAATGGTGTGATGACTATTTTTATTTAAAACATCGTAACGAACCGCGTGGTGTTGGTGGTCTATTTTTTGATGACTTAAATACTCCTGATTTCGATCACTGTTTTGAATTTGTACAACGTGTCGGGCAGGGTTATCTGGATGCCTACTTGCCGATTGTCGAAAAACGCAAATCTATACCCTGGGGAGAGCGTGAACGTCAATTCCAACTTTATCGCCGTGGCCGTTATGTCGAGTTTAATTTGGTTTGGGATAGAGGCACGCTATTTGGTTTACAAAGTGGCGGACGTACTGAATCCATTTTAATGTCAATGCCACCATTAGTTCGCTTTGCATATGATTATCGCCCTGAACCTAATACTCCCGAAGCTAAGCTGTATACTGATTTTTTAATTCACAAAGAGTGGGTATAGCAGTTACTGATGTATTAAAACTAAAGCCATTTATTATAATTGGCTTTAGTTTGGTAAAAATTACTGCTTTATTAATTAGTCATTAAATAAAAAGGCGAGTAATCCAGTCACTTTATTTTTATTTTCCCACCCCTCTCCTCTCATACAAATATCAAAATACTGTTTACGCTCTGATTCATTGGCATCATAACGAGAATAGGAATGATAATTTGAATTAGGAATAGTAACTTCTTTACCATCTATTGTTATCGTTGAAGAAGAAGGATAGCTATAATTTGGCGTTGAACTCAAATAATGCTCAGGGTAGCGTTGTTTTGCTTCTTGCATGCATAGATTTTTAGCGATATCTAAAGGTGTGGGATTTTTCATATTTACTTGCCATTTTTCTGGTGTGGCACAGCCAGAAAGTAAAAAAATAGCAAAGCCCATAGTTATTTTTTTCAAAGTAAAAAACTCATTAATACGAATAGTAATCAGTTACAATTTAACTGTTTTTTGAAAAAAATACTTAATTTTTGCTTAAATTGTTTCGGTTTCTTTTATGAAAGTATGAAAAGTTCATCAATAATCAATAAAAAAACTGAGTCCGGTGAAACGAACTCAGTTTTTATTCTACCTTTAACTGACTATTTAATTTATTTTGATTTCTTTAAATGAGCCATTAAACGCTTACGTTTACGTATTTGCGAAGCTGTTAATTTATTTTTCTTATCCGCATAAGGGTTTTCCCCTTCTTTAAATTGAATACGGATAGGAGTTCCCATCACTTGTAGTGTGCGACGGAAATAATTCATTAAATAGCGTTTATAGCTATCAGGTAAATCAGACACTTGGTTACCATGAATAACCACGACAGGTGGGTTATATCCCCCAGCATGGGCATATTTCATTTTTACACGGCGTCCACGAATAAGAGGGGGTTGGTGATCATCCTCTGCCATCTTCATTATGCGCGTCAACATTGATGTACCAACACGACGTGTCGCGCAAGTATAGGCTTCTTGAATCGACTCAAACAGATTACCAACGCCACTACCATGTAATGCCGAGATAAAATGAACGCGGGCAAAATCAACAAAACCTAATTTGAGATCAAGCATATCTTTAACTTGTTCGCGATCTTCTTGGGTCATACCATCCCATTTATTGACAGCAATAACTAAAGAGCGTCCAGAATTAAGAATATAACCTAATAAAGAGAGATCTTGATCTGAAATCCCCTCACGAGCATCAATAACAAGTAGTGCAACATTACAATCTTCAATCGCTTGTAATGTTTTGATCACTGAGAATTTTTCTACCGTTTCTTTTACTTTTCCGCGTTTACGAACGCCAGCGGTATCAATAAGGATATACTCCTTACCATCACGCTCCATCGGTATGTAAATACTATCACGGGTAGTGCCTGGCATATCGTAAACTACAACACGCTCTTCACCTAACATACGGTTAGTCAGAGTTGATTTACCTACATTAGGGCGGCCTACAATAGCTAATTTAACAGGAAGTGTTGTCGGATCGAAATCATCCTCTTCTTCCTCTTCTTCTTGCTCTTTCTGCTCTGCTTCTAAAGCAGCCCAATAAGCGGCATTCTCTTCTTCTTCTGTTAATTCTTTCTCTTCTTCGACGACTTTACCCACAATAGGTAACAACGCTTGCTCAATCAGTTGAGAAACACCACGACCATGTGAGGCAGCAATAGGGAATATTTCCCCTAATCCTAAAGAGTAGAAATCAGCCAAGGCGGTATCAATATCGATACCATCTGTTTTATTCGCCACTAAATAGGTTTTTTTCTCAACGCCACGCAAGTGTTTAGCAATACCTTGGTCGGCTGGCATTAATCCTGCTCGCGCATCGACTAAAAATAGCACAATATCGGCTTCTTGAATGGCTTGCAGTGATTGTGATGCCATATGGGTTTCTACACCCTCTTCTGCACCATCAATACCACCAGTATCAATGATAATAAACTCTTCACCGTCTAATTCTGCACGACCATATTTACGGTCACGGGTAAGTCCAGGAAAATCCGCAACTAATGCGTCTCTTGTGCGTGTTAGTCGGTTAAATAATGTGGATTTTCCCACATTAGGGCGCCCTACTAAGGCAATAACGGGTATCATTTTTTGATGCCTCATAAAAATACAATCATAAATCTGATGGTATTTTACATGTAAATACTAAAAAGACGAAACGGCTCCTTTAAAGGAGCCGTAAAATAATTATATTTGTCAGTGCTTAATTACCGACGATATAGATAAAGTTTACCGTCACGTGCTTGGATCATCAGTTTATCTTGAACAGCCTGTGGACGGCTTAATAAACCTGAGCTATTTACTTTATTTTGAGCAATAAATTTGCCTGTACTGGTATCAATCCAATGGAGATAGCCTTCTGCATCTCCCACCACTAAATAACCATCAACGATAGCCGGGGCGGTTAAATTACGGTGCAGTAGATCTTCTTGTGTCCATAATGTCACACCATCAGATTTGCGCACAGCTAAAACTCGGCCATTTTGGTCAACAAGGTATAGATTGTCACCCAAAAGTACCATGTCATTAACTGAACCTAAATCACGTTTCCAGATGATCTGTCCTGAACGCATATCTAGACTGACTAAATTACCGTTGTAAGCCATGGCATAAACAGTATTTTCATCAATAATTGGCGTAATATCGACATCATTTAAGCGGCTGATCTCAGTAGAACCTTTCACTTGTGAAATATTTTGCTGCCAAACTAATTGCCCTTGAGATAACACCACCGCACTAACACGGCCATTATCAGCGCCCACAATCGCTGCACCATAAGCAACAGCTGGTGCTGATTCACCACGTACGGATAATGATGGTGTATCTAAGTTGACAGTCCATGATACTTCACCTGTCAGCAAATCAAGCCCTTGCAACATACCGTTACTGGTATGAATAAGCACTAAACCATCACTAACAACAGGTTTGGAAATCGCTTCTCCGGCAACATCTGTCTCCCAATCAATAGAGCCATCATCTGTATTTAAAGCATACACTTTTGCTTTTTCTGTGCCGACAAAAACACGAGTACCAGAGACGGTTAAACCACCGGAAAGTAATGCTGATTCATTAGAGGAGAAGAAACCTTTTTTAGTTGAGAGATCTTGAGACCAAATCTCTTTACCCGTTTCTAATTCTAATGCTTTAACTACCCCATGGCGATCAGCGACATACACAACTGAACCATCCCATGCTGGTGACAAGTGGGAATAGTATTTTCCAATACCATTGCCAACCGATTTGTCCCATACCACATAAGGGGTAAATTGGCTCTGCACCTCAGGCAATGGAGACATTGTCACATTATCCTGCTCACTAGAACACCCAGCTAATAATGCTGATGCTAGTAGACCGATCAGGAGAGTTTTACGCAGTTGCATGTCTGAAGATCCCTTTAATTGGATAAATTATTGAGTTTAAGTTCAACCAATGAACGAATAGCGCCTGCATTTTCATCATTCAATGCATTACGATAAGCGGCGGCTGCACCTGCGTTATCGCCTTTTTTCGCTAATACATCACCACGGATATAATTTTTCATTCCATCCCATGCTTTACTTTTCACTTGCTCTAATGAAATTAACGCAGCATCAGTTTTATCTAATGCCAGTTGCACACGTGCTAAGCGAAGGTTAAGCATATCTGCAAATGCTTCATTCTTTACCATAGATATTGCTTTAGTAAGGTGTGTTTCACCTTTGGCTAAATCGTTGGCATCAATCGCTAATTGAGCTAACTCTAAAGAGGCTAAAGCACCATAAATATCGTTAGTTTCAGAAACAAATTTTTCGGCTAATGCGATATTTTCAGGCGTTGGTTTAGTTAATGCTTCATTTATTGTTGCAAATTCACCCGCACTCTCTTGTAGACGGTTGGCTTGATGTGATTGCCAATATTTCCAACCCCAAATTCCACCCACGCCAATGACAATAGCGAGAATGATCGTTAAACCATAATTTTTTAAAAACTGTTTAATTGCATCAACTTGTTCGTTTTCGGTGCTATAAACTTCCACAAGTCTCTCCTTAACCTAATAACAGCGTCAATTGTTGGGCCAGTTCGCTACGCGATACAATGGTCTGTTCACCTGAACGTAAATCTTTCACGGCTACTGTGCCAGCGTTAATTTCATCTTCACCTAAAATTAACGCGATTTTAGCACCATGTTTATCAGCACGTCCTAATTGCTTTTTAAAATTGCCTTTACCGTGATTGGTCATTAAGCGCAATGTAGGTAATTGATCACGGATTTCTTCTGCCAGCATTAATGCTGCACTTTGGCTATTATCACCAAAAGACGCAAGGTAAACATCAGCGACATGAGTATCAGCAACAAACTCAGGATTAACCGCTTGAACTAATAAGATCATGCGCTCCATCCCCATGGCAAAACCGACCGCAGGCGTTGGGTGTCCACCTAATTGTTTCACTAACCCATCATAGCGACCACCCGCACATACCGTTCCTTGTGAACCTAATGCACTGGTTACCCATTCGAAAACAGTACGGTTATAATAATCTAAGCCTCGGACTAAACGCTGATTAACACGATAAGTAATACCTACAGCATCAAGTAATGCACATAAACCATCAAAGTGTTCTCTTGATTCGTCATCAAGATAATCGAAAAGTTCAGGCGCATCATTCAATAAAGTCTGAATTTCAGGATTTTTAGAGTCTAAAACACGTAATGGGTTAGAATACATACGACGTTTGCAATCTTCATCTAATTGATCAACGTGTTGCTCTAAAAATGCGACTAATGCTTCACGGTATTTTGCCCGCGCTTCGAGTGAACCAATAGAGTTCAGTTCTAAAGTCACGTGCTCTGCAATACCTAAAGCCTTCCACCAGCGTGCCGTTAACATAATCAGTTCAGCATCAATATCAGGCCCTTGTAGGCCAAATACTTCTGCACCTAATTGGTGAAATTGGCGATAACGACCTTTTTGAGGGCGTTCATAACGGAACATTGGCCCTAAATACCATAAGCGTTGCTCTTGGTTATAAAGTAAACCATGTTCAATTCCTGCGCGGACACAACCTGCGGTATTTTCAGGACGTAAGGTTAAGCTTTGTGCGTCTTCACCTCGATCGGTAAAAGTATACATTTCTTTTTCAACAACATCGGTCACTTCACCAATTGCTCGCTGAAATAGAGGGGTATGCTCTACGATAGGTGTTCTAATTTCACTAAAACCATAACCGGCTAAAATTTGTTTTAGCGTATTTTCGATTTTCTGCCATACCCGCGTATCAGCAGGTAGGTAGTCATTCATACCACGAATGGCTTGGATTTTTTGTGCCACTTTTTTTCTCTAATAGTTATTAATTGATCAATAAACTGATTATAGAAGCGAAAACAATCAGTATTCAATGTGAAATCAATAGTAATACAGGCTCATTAGTTAATGAGCCTGTTAATTGCGTGTTATTTATCCAATTGATTTATATTAATTCGGAGGTTGCCGTCAAGCATTGCCGCTTTTGTACGGATTTTCGCCTCTAATAAATCAATCATATTACTATTATCAAGACGCTCTTTTTGTCTTACACCGTCTTCATAAAAACCACTGCGTGTTTTAGCCCCTGTTACGCCTAGTGTAGAAACTTCGGCTTCACCAGGACCATTAACCACACAGCCAATAATAGAAACATCCATTGGTGTAATGATATCTTCAAGACGTTGTTCTAATTCATTAACTGTACCAATAACATCAAACTCTTGACGAGAGCATGTTGGACAAGCAATAAAATTGATACCACGAGAGCGAATACGTAATGATTTTAAGATATCAAAGCCAACTTTTACTTCTTCAACCGGATCTGCGGCTAAAGAGATACGTAAAGTATCACCAATACCTTCTGATAGAAGGATCCCAAGGCCAATAGCTGATTTCACTGATCCGGCTCTTGCACCACCAGCTTCGGTGATCCCTAAATGTAAAGGCTGATCAATTTTCTTCGCTAATAAACGATAAGAATCAACAGCAAGGAAAACGTCAGAAGCTTTTACACTGACTTTAAACTGATCAAAGTTCAATTTATCTAAGATATCAACGTGGCGCATAGCCGATTCAACTAGCGCTTCAGGGGTTGGCTCACCATACTTTTCTTGAATATCTTTCTCTAGTGACCCCCCATTCACACCAATACGAATGGGAATATTACGATCCCGGGCACAATCGACAACTTGACGAATACGCTCTTCATTACCAATATTACCAGGATTAATACGTAAACAATCGACACCATATTCAGCAACTTTAAGTGCAATACGATAATCAAAATGAATATCAGCGACCAAAGGTACTTTCACTTGTTGCTTAATTAGTTTGAATGCTTCAGCCGCATCCATAGTTGGTACAGAAACACGTACAATATCCACCCCAACACGTTCCAGAGACTTAATCTGGTTTACAGTCGCTTCAACGTCTGTTGTTCGTGTGTTCGTCATCGACTGTACCGCGATAGGTGCCCCATCGCCAATAGGTACATTACCAACATAAATTCGCGTCGATTTACGACGAATAATAGGTGATTCTTTATGCATTGATTAATTCTCCCATGCTTCCATGCTTGCTCAAATGTATAGTCAGATTAAGCGCTCGGTACTGTTATTTTTGCTATTTTTCCAGTAAAACGGCTTAAGTCAACAGCTTCACCATTAAACTGTAAACGAGTAACAGAAGGTGCGCCTATTTTTAGTTTATAAGGTTGCTCACCATTAAATTCCAAACGGTCACCGGCTTTCTTAATACCATTAAATAAAACTTTATTTTGAGCATTACGAATTTCTAACCAGCATTCACCATCAAACATCAAGACCAGTTGATTTTCCACAATTGGTGCGGGTGTTGAATTGCCTTCAGCAGAATCAGCACGAGAAGTCGTTGATGTGGTTAATGGTGACACCGGTAATGGAACTGTTTTAACTTCTGCCTCAGGTGTGGCATCTGTTACTGATGGCTCGGCAACCTTATTAGCCTGATTATCTACTAATGGAGAAGCAGGCACTTGTACATTTTCACCCTCAGATGATGGGCTATTATTATCTAAGGTTGATAAAGGAGATTCTATCGTATTGGTGTTTTCTTGCGGACTATTTTGTCCTATGTCTTGCGAAGCCATAGAGACTAATTCTTGTTGATCGGCTTGATGACCCTGCCACCACCATAAACCGACTAAAGCTATCATTGCTATTACAATAACCCAAGTCAATTTCATCAACCAGCCTTCACGCTTTTTATGACGCTTACCCAATGAGTAATTTTGTGTTGTTGTGACTTTGACTTGTTTTATTGGGGCTTGTTGATCAATTAGACCTAGAATTGCGCTTTCAGGAACACCGACAAGTTTTGCATAAGAGCGCATATAACCACGTAAAAATGTCGGTGCAATACCAGAAGAGATAGTATCAGCTTCAATTTCACATACTGTTGTTAACTTCAAACAAAGTCGATCAGCAACAGTCTGCTGAGTTAGCCCCGCTTTTTCACGTGCCTGACGTAAAAGTTGACCCGCTGTTAATTTCACTTCTTCGGTTTTGTTTTCAGTATTCATTAGCAATCTAGGCACTGTGGCTATTGGATGTTTAACATTGATGAACACGAGAAAATACAGTTTTTAACGTCCTCATCGCGAATTTGGTGATTTTTGGTATTCAGCATGCTGACAAACCAAATAATCTGACGGTATATCCTCAATTAACACATTATTGTTGTTTAATAAATTTTGTTCACAAAGGAAATTACCATAAAACCTTAATACATTAACATTTACTGGCTTCGACTTCATCGCTAATTTGTAATAATCTAGCGCCTGAATAGGATTTCCCAATAACTGGGATGTTAATGCCATTCCTAAATTTGCTTCAGGATGCTCAGGCATCACTGACAGCACTTTTTGAAAATGATATTGGGCTATCTGATATTGTTGCTCAGCCAGATAAGCTTCCCCTAATTGAAGACGAAGAGGCACTGCAACATGTTTTTTATTTGCTGTTGATTGGCAGCCTATTGTCAATAACACCAAGCAGATAGCAACAACCTTTGATGACATCCTTATCATCGTTATCTTCCTTAAATTAATTCATTCTTGCAACTCTCTACTTTGTTTTAAAACCACAGCACAAAGCGAGAGTTATCCACCTCTATCAGACTGCTTTTACTGAAATTGGTTCACCTTGCAGACGTTTTTTCAGAGTACGCTTAGTTCGGTCAATCACATCACCAGCAAGTTGACCACAGGCAGCGTCAATATCATCACCACGAGTTTTACGTACAATAGTGGTGAAACCATATTCCATTAACACTTTAGAGAAACGATCAATGCGACTATTAGAACTGCGTCCATAAGGTGCGCCTGGGAACGGGTTCCATGGAATTAAGTTGATTTTACAAGGTGTATCTTTTAAGCACTCTGCTAATTGATGTGCTTGTTCAGTGCTGTCATTAATATGATCAAGCATGACATACTCAACAGTAACTCGACCTTGGTTTGCATTAGATTTAGCAATATAACGACGCACGCCATCAAGAAACATTTCAATATTATATTTCTTGTTAATAGGAACAATTTCATCACGAATATCATCTGTTGGTGCATGTAATGAAATCGCTAAAGCAACATCAACCGCATCAGCTAATTTATCTAATGCAGGTACGACACCGGATGTAGACACGGTGACTCGACGTTTAGATAAACCAAAGCCAAAGTCATCCATCATAATTTCAAGAGCAGGAATAACATTGTTAAGGTTAAGTAATGGTTCACCCATTCCCATCATAACAACATTAGTGATTGGACGACGGCCTGTCTCTTTTAAAGCACCAATAATTTTAGCAGCACGCCACACTTGGCCGATAATTTCAGAAACTTTAAGGTTACGGTTAAAACCTTGTTGTGCCGTTGAACAGAATTTACACTCTAACGCGCAACCCACTTGTGATGAAACACATAACGTCGCACGATCATCTTCAGGAATATAGACTGTTTCAACTTGTTGAGAGCCTACTTTAATCGCCCACTTAATAGTGCCATCCGCAGAGCGTTGTTCTTCAGACACTTCAGGTGCCTTGATTTCGGCAATCTCTTTTAACTTCGCACGCAGCACTTTGTTGATATCTGTCATCTGATCAAAATCATCATAGCAATAATGGTATATCCATTTCATGATTTGATCAGCGCGGAAAGGCTTTTCGCCCATAGAGACAAAAAGCTCACGCATCTGTTTACGATTTAAATCTAACAGATTGATTTTTGTTTTTTGATTCACAGTATTTTCTTTAGAAACAGCGACAGAAGCGCTTGGCGCTGGAGTGGTAGATTGGGTCATGACATTGCCTCGTTGTTACACTATGCGGCCTACGTTAATAAAATCTATTAACGGGATACTTATTAATTAATAAAAAGACGCCCCATTAAAGATTAACAGGGCGTCGCATTGTACATTTTTTCGTATACAGATGCTAATAAATTAGCGTGGGCAAATTTCGTTTTCAGTAAAGAAATAAGCAATTTCACGCGCAGCTGAAGCTTCTGAATCTGAACCATGCACTGCATTTTCTGTAAAGCTATCCGCGTAATCAGCACGTAAAGTACCCGCTAAAGCGTTATCAGGATTAGTTGCACCCATTAAGTCACGATGACGTTGGATAGCATTTTCGCCTTCTAATACTTGTACCATGATAGGGCCAGAAGTCATAAACTCAACTAAACCATCAAAGAAAGGACGGCCTTTATGCTCTTCATAAAAACCTTCTGCTTGTTCACGAGTTAAATGCAACATTTTTGCTGCTACGATGCTGAAACCCGCACTTTCAAAGCGGTTATAGATTGCACCAATAACATTTTTTTTCACTGCGTTTGGTTTGATAATAGAAAAAGTGCGCTGAATAGCCATGTATTACCTCAAAATATTGTATTAATAACAACTTATGTTGCCTGTTTTTATCGCAGATCATGGAAAAACAGCTCAAAACCGTATCCCCTGCAAAAATAAGGGATTGATTATAGGGGGATAACAATAAATTGCACAGATGAAATCCCGCTTTTTTTTAAAAAACTGTGGCAAAAAAGTTATAATTTATCGATTTAATCACATTTTTTGCCTTCATTTGATTAAACTCTGCACTTATTTAACGAAAACTGAAATTCACCATATCCGTTTGACCGCTAAGATCAAGCACCGAAAGTTGGTATTTGCCACGTTTTTCTAATAAATAAGAGAACGTTGCCCCATTTTCAGTTTTACCGATTTGTTCACCATTTAAAAACCACCACTGCATACCACTTCCCCCTTGTGTAGAAACCGTTATTTCAAGCTGAGTTTCACCAGGCAATGGACGCAATAAATCCCCTTTTCTTATCCCAGAGATATACAAGGGGATCATATCTTCTTTAATCGGTGGACATGTTAATGAAATTGGTGGTAATCGTTTTGCTCTACGCTCTTTTTCAGGCAACCATGCATCTAATGCTATCGGCCATAAAGCAATATCCTTTAATTGAGCACCAGGACAATTAGGCCCTGTACGTTTTCCTTCTTTATCTATCCATACTTTTTCATTGATGCCTAAAATGCCCTCTTGGCTTTCATTCAATAGTGTTGGGGGAATAGTATTATCAAGGATCCAGCTTCGTCGGCTGACTCGACAGTTACTATCTTCTTTAGGCAAAGCTTTTCCCGTTGGCCAACAAATAGCTGCGGCTGAGACACTATTTGGCCTAGGATCAACAGGAGGCCGCTGTTTATTTTGATAAAAATAACTCGTCAATAAATTATTAACTTGATTCATTATCGGTACAGCAGTTGCAAATCCAAACTGCCCCGCAACAGGTGTGCCATCAGGTCTCCCCACCCAAACACCAATGGTATAACGCGCATTAACGCCTATCGACCATGCATCACGATAACCATAACTTGTTCCTGTTTTCCAAGCCAAAGGAACAACCGCTGAAATAGCACTATCAGGACGAGGCCGTGCCTCTCCCGCTAAAATTCGCCGAATGATCCACGCAGCACCGGGTGACATTAACATACGTTCATTGATGGTTTGCTCTGGCGTAAAACGTAACGGCGCTGTTTTTCCATGCCTTGCAAGCGCACTAAAAGTCGCCACTAATTGATCCATTCGTGTTGCTGTTCCTCCTAAAATAAGCGCTAAATTAGGTTCAGAGCCATAAGGAAAACGCATTTCAAGGTGATTATGTCGCAACTTAGCTGCAAATTTTTTTGCGCCATAAGCTTCTATTAATTGAACGGCAGGTAAATTTAATGAACGACTAAGGGCTTCACTGGCACTCACGGCACCGTTAAATCCAGTATCAAAATTACCAGGACGGTAATCTTCAAAACGGCGTGGAACATCTTGTAATAGTGATTCTGCATGGATCAATCCTTCATCCAAAGCAAGACCATAAATAAAAGGCTTTAAAGTTGATCCCGGTGAACGCCATGCACTTATCATATCAACATGCCCAAAGCGTTGATTATCATTAAAGTCTGCCGATCCAACATAGCCTTTAACACTCATATCCGTGTGATCGACCACAAGTATTGCCAGAGAAGTTTTATCGGCTAGCTGATATTTCCACTGTTTGGCTAGCTCTTCTAGTTGTCGTTGAAGATTAATATCAATCGTGGTTGTGATCACCGGCGCTTTTTGCTCGTTATACATACGCCGAGCCAATAATGGCGCGAGTTGTGGCGTTTGTCTTGGTGCAAGTAGCACTTGCTCTTGCTTTATTTCAGCCACTTTCTCTTTGGGCCAAATTTGATATTCCGCTAATCTATCTAATACTTTATCCCGTGCAGCTTGAGCACGCTCTGGATACCGGTCTGGCCTTAAACGACTGGGGGCTTGAGGTAATACCGCCATTAATGTTGCTTCACCTGCTGATAAATCAGCGGGAGATTTACCTAAATAGGCCCAACTTGCAGCGCCAATCCCTTCTAAAGTGCCACCAAAAGGTGCACGGTTAAGATAAATTTCTAAAATCTCATCTTTTGAGTAATACCATTCGAGCTGTAATGTCCGCCATAATTGTTTTAATTTTCCCCCTAAAGTCCGTGAGTGGGGGTCAATCAAACGTGCAACTTGCATTGAAAGCGTACTGCCTCCAGAAACAATTTTTCCCGAGCTTAAGTCTTGCCATGCGGCACGTAAAATAGCTATAGGGTTAACACCGGGGTGCTGATAAAACCAGCGATCTTCATAAGCTATCAACGCCTGCAAATATTCAGGGGAAACATCAGAAAGGGTAACGTGATAACGCCATATTCCTTCTTTATCAGCAAAACGCCAAAGTGGTGTTCCATCTTCAGCCGTTACTATGGTGGCGATTTGAGGCTCGGGATCTGGCAGTGGCCAGATCTTATCTGCTATCCATAGCAATAATGGTGTTACTAATAGAAAAATAACGCTCGCGGCGATTAACCGCTTATATCCTAGTTTCATTCAATCACTCAAAGGAAAAAGCCCTTTCCGAAGAAAGGGCTGTCTAGCTTAAGGCACAACATCAATTTTATTTTTTGTTGCCCCTACGGCACGCCAATAAGGCACATACATTGACTCAACTTGCGGTGGCGGTACTTGATAACTCCCCGGAGTTACCGCTCTTGCTAAGTAAAGTAATGTCGTAGGACGATATTTATCAACCGCTATTGCGGCAACAAAACGATCATCACGATATTCAAGATGTTTAATATTGGCTTGTCCCATATCATCAATAAACTCCTGCAAATCAGCAGCACTATCGCTTAAGCTTGCGCTACTTGATGCTAAGTTTTGATTTTCAATTTCAAGCCCCGCAGGTAATAGATCAACCACTAAGGCATCAGGTACATCTCTATTAGCTGAAACCTCTAATTTTACCACCAGCATTTCACCACTTTGTAAGCGATTAGGATCGACTCGATTGCCTTTTAGATCGTAATAACTACGATTGATCTTCAATACATTGCTATAAGGCGCTGGGGCAACTTTTGGATATCCGACAACATTCATTCGAGAGTAAATGGTTGTACCACCTTGGTTGTTTAGCTCTAAACCTTCTTGCAATTGTGTTGCTGTCAATGCTTCATTAACTGCGCGATCACTACTCATTGCTGGCACTTGACGATTAATGGTTACTTCCCAAGGCTTCTCTGCCATATCAATAAAGAAACGACCAGCAAGGTATAGTGAGTTACTCTCCTGTGTAGAGAACCATTCACGCCCTGTTAAGTTATCAGATAATGTAATAACACTGGCATCACGAGTTTGAGTTTCCAAATTGTTTTCACTGAGTAGCGCAATAATCAACGCTTGGTCACGAATAGTACTGCCGTAATCACCTAAACCGTAATTATATTTACGTGGCATGGTGACCCCTTCAGCAATTAGGCTTTCAGCGCGAGAGTTATCTCCCATCAATTTCAAAGCAACACCTAACTGCACAAGCGCTAAACCACTACCCGCTTGATTACGTTCTAGATATAAACGGCGCAATTCTCCCAAAGGGGCTTTTTGCTGATTAGCCAGAACTAAAGCTGCATATGCTCTTGCTGAGAATCGAGCCGCATCTTGGTTAACCACATACTCTTCATTAACAATGTTTTTATCTTGTAAATAACGTAGTAGACGATCATTTGCCCGTTTTAATGCATCAGTAGGAACTTCATAACCTTGTTGAGACGCTCTAAATAAGAAATCTGTTGCATACGCCGTTAACCAAAACTCTTCACGCCCACCTTGAGCCCACAAGGCAAATCCTCCTTCGGATTTTTGCATTGTTAAGATATGAGCAATCCCTTTTTCTATGGCTTCTTTTCTTTGCATATCTGTTTGTGTTTTGATCCCCAATTGCTTCAACTCTTTCTCTGTTGAATACAAGGATGGATATAATCCACTAACAGTTTGCTCAAGACATCCATAAGGATATGCAAATAACTCTCTAACATAACGCGCTACCTGTAACGGAGGGCGACTGGTAAGTAATAATTCCCCCTCAAGCGTTGAGCGATTAAATTGATTTAATGCTTCGTTTGGTAGGCGCCAAGACTCACCATCTGCTAATGTATTGGCGTAATGTATTGTCTCAGCAGGATACGCAGGGCGTACACCTATTTTCCAAGTATTTTGATAAGGTTTTATCTCTTCATTAGGTACTTTAATACCATAAATAGACAGGGAAAATTCTCCTTGGCCAAATCCATGTTTTGCCGTAATAGGGATTTGAACTTGAGTTCGTTCACCTTTCGATAATGAAACGGTTTTACTATCGACACCCGCTAAATCAACTAATCCTGATGCCGTATAATTTAACGTAATAGATTGTGGTGCATCCGTTAAGTTAGTTAAATCTAATGACAGTAACGCATCATCTCCCCCAGCCATAAAGCGTGGTAATGAGAGTTGAGTAACTAATGGCGCGGCAACAACAACTTTACCTTCTTGGCTACCAAATTTATCGGCAGTCCATGCTTGAGCCATAAGGCGGACTTCACCATTAAACTCAGGTATAGGTAAAGAAACCTCACCTTCACCTTGTGCATTTAATTTTACAGGTGTTGCTTGTTGAGCAATGATTTGCACATCTGTTAATGGTTTTTTACCACCACGAGATAATGCGCTTTCTTCGCTTCCATCACCACCAAAACGTAGGTTGGCTAAACGCCCTTCACCTTCAATTAACTGACCATAAACATCGTATTGATCAACGCTATAACGCTTACGACCAAAGAAAGCTTCGTACGGATCAGGCGTTTTATAGTCGGTAATATTTAAGACACCTGTATCAACTGCAGACACTAATACATTGATGTTTTCCGGCAATGGCTGGCCTGCAACGGGCTTAGCTTTAATCCGAATTTTTAGATCTTGATTTGGACGAATTTTTTCAGGTGCATCCAGTGCAATATCTATACGGCGATTGTTATCTTGTAGTGGTAAATGCAAAATACCTACTGCACGTTTTACCGTCGCTTGTTTGGATGTATCCCCCGGTCTTACCACCACCGAAGTCAAATATAAATCGTGTCTTGCCCACTCTTTATTAATAGGTACTTCAACATCAAGCCCTTTTTCAGGTACATCAATCTCTTGCCACCATAGTGGCCCATCACTCGATTCTAATAACACATAACCTTTGCCAGGATGAGGGGCTGCAATATTGAGTTTGACTTTTTCACCCGGTAAGTAACTCTCTTTATCTAATTTTAATTTAACTTGATCAGGTCTTACTGCCCCGGTTCCGCCTGTATTATCCATCCAAGAATAGCCCGCCCAAAAACGTAAGCTACTGACAAGTTCTGTTTTAGGATCGACCACTTCTATACGATAAGAGCCCCATTCAACAGGGAAAGCCACTTTTGCGGTACCATCTTTAGCTATTTTGATAGTCTGCTCATCCATTTGCAGATCTTTTTGATTGTAGCCAGACTCCCAACCATTTGAATTAGACCAACGCCAATAATAATCATAACGTTCGTAAATAAATCTTACTTTTAGGTCATCTGCAGGTAATTTTTTACCCTCTTGATCGGTATAAACGATTTCAAACTCCGCCATTGAGTTTTCATCAACACTATAGCCTGATTTATATTTATCATTACGGTAGTCATACACCTCTTTTTTAGCAAAAACAGGGCGAATTCCCGCAAGATGTGTCGCTGGCCATACCGCTTGTTGATAACGGCGAGTAACAGGACGCCCTCCGGCTTCAAGTAAGCTTGCTTGTAAGATAATATTAATCGGTGATTTCACTTCAGCATAACGGTCTTTATCAACCGTTAATGCCCCTTCACCATCCGTATCAAGAGTAAGTTCAAATTCATCTAATAAACGACTTAAATTTTCATCTTTTACGGCACCAAATTCATAACCCGGCAGTTGACTGACGGCTTCTCGCGAAGCTTTTAAAAAAACCTGCCCTTGTAAGCGATTATCTGCTGCCGGTGCACCATAAAGATAACGACCTTTAATATCAAAATAAGCATTATTACCACTGAGTAAAATGCCTTTTTTACCGGTGATCTCTAATGCCATACGCTCAGGCATAAAATCTTCAACTTGGAATTGGTAGAAGCGTGGAGTGCCATCGCCTAAATCAAAACGTAATTTCCGAATACCTGTACTCTCATTTTCAGGGATCATCAGTTTCAACTGATAAAAACCATTTTCAGGTTGCCAAACAAAACTACGGGAAACCTGACCATCCGTTTTTAATAAGTCAACTTTAACAGGTTGCTCTTTAATCGGGTTTCCATCACCATCTCGCAATAAACCATTAACGATTAAGGTTTCGCCGGGGCGGTACAGATCGCGTGGACCAAAGACAAAAAATTGTTTGCTATAACCTTGTGGCCCGCCGATATCAAACTCGGATAAATCAAGAGCTGGTTTACGCAAATCAATCATACTGGTTTGCCCATTACGAATAGCGAGTAATAAACGTGCTTTATCACTCTTTTCTAATGTGGCATGCCCTTGATTATCAGTTTTTGTTTTAGATATTAAATTACCTTTTTCATCCAAAAGACGAATTTCAATATTGTCTAATGCTGCGCCATTTTTCAGGGATTGAGTAAAAATATCTAGCGTATTAAGGTAGCTATGTACTGATAAACCGATATCACTAAAAGTAAATACCGTTGCCGGCATGGTATAGGAGTATTTACCTGCCTGCTGCATTACAGCGATATAGACACCCTCTTTTTTTAGGGCTTCAATGGATTTGAGTGGTAATAAGACATTTTCACGGGTGTTTTTTTCTGTATCAAGTTCAAAGCGCCCGCTATACACCAAATCCGCTTGTGACAGAAAATCGTCTGATTCCCAATAGTTAATATTAGAGCGGCTTTCCCATTGAGTTAAAAATTGTGTTAACCGATCATCTTTAACTCGAAAAAAGTTAACATCGACTTGTTCGACATTTAATGCGCTAATTGGCAAACCTTCCGTTGCTTCTAACGGTAATAATGAGCCTTTACTGGTAAAGCCGACCGATGGAAAAATCTCTTCTGTAGTAAATTTTTGGCTAAATGGCTCTACTAATTTACGTTCGTTAATTCCTTTAATTTGAGCATCAATAGTCAGGTTTAACTCTGTTGAAGGTGGCAAATGGCGGAATCGTAACTCCATCAGATTATCAGATAGCTCCCAAGCCCCTTCTAATTTACCTTTTTTAGTATCAACAAGACGGATAACATCATCAAATTTCTGGTCAGGATCGAGTGGTACTGAAAAAGTCACTACCATCGTACTTGCGCCATCGCGTTGTAATTCAGAGGCATCTAATACAGTCACCTCTTTACCTGCATAACGACGAGCAAGTTCATTGCGCACTTCTTGGCTAGTTAATGCAGTTTGATTATTCGTTTTGGTTGTAACTGCGGTTTTATCACCAAGTTGTGTTGTCGTTTGTTGCGATGTGCTTTTTTGTTCCGCAACTTGTGTTGGTTGTGAGTTATCACTCGTCGAAGATTGCTCATCTTCTGTTTTGTTATCATCACAGCCTGTTAAAGCTAATGCTGAAGCCAGTACCACTGCAAGTGTACACCAACGGTACCCTCTTTTTTCCGTGTACTGTCTAAATTGATCTCGATTCATATCCATTTCCTTTAATTCAACCCCTGAATTATATGATGTTTTATGCAGGCTACAATAATACCTAACTCATTAAGTAACCTAATTATTTAATACTACAGCCTTATTTGGGCTTTACTAATTATTTATTTGTGCGTTTTTAAGCAAAGTAATAGTAAAACAAAGAGTTACATATAAATGCAAACCATTTGCTATTTTAATCATTTTCTTATTATAGGGTAAAAAAAAGCGATATCTGATGAGATATCGCCTAAACTGCAAAAAATTAGGTTAGGTATTCAAATTAACGATTGGAATACCCTTACGAAGAAAGCCCCCTAATTTGCGTTGATAAAAAGGGGTTACATGGTGAGTCATAAAATGACTTACACCTTGCTCATCTTTATTCACAAAACAGAAATCCAGAGATTGTCCTTCTTCTAGGTGCTCAAAAGCGGCTTCAGCAGCTTGTGGGAGTATCTGAGCAATAATATTTTCTTCTCCAGTGATTTCTAGCCCAATCAAATAAAATGACTCATCATCACCTTGCTCCAAAGCATTAACAATAAATGCACGACGAATAGGCTTATGTTGACCAAAAAATTCGCTCAATGCTTGTGTTAATTTTTCAGGCTGTGGCTCAAGCACACTCAGTTGTAGAGAAGAACCTTCAACAGCAACAATTTCTTGTACTTCAAATTGTTCAGATACATCCATTACAAACTCCAAATCACATAATGTTTATTATTTTGCTTTTGTTAATAATAAATTAGCGATAGAACGAACACCATATCCTGTTGCCCCAGCAGCCCATTGCTCTACAGATGATTTTCTGTAAGTTGCTGAACAGTCGATATGTACCCAGCCTTTTTTATAATCTTTCACAAAGTGAGAAAGGAAAGCGGCTGCTGTACTTGCGCCTGCGGTATGTGAAGGTGCGGCAATATTATTGAGATCAGCAAAACTTGATGGTAACTGGCTACGATGGAAATCAGCTAATGGTAAGCGCCAGAACAGTTCATTTTCTTGATCTGCACTTGCTAATAATTCATTCGCTAATTTATCATCAAAACTTAATACAGAGTGATAATCATTACCTACGGCCACTTTAGCTGCACCTGTCAATGTTGCCGCATCGATAATCAATTCAGGGGCAAAGTTGCTAGCATCAATTAAACCATCTGCTAAAACTAAACGACCTTCTGCATCCGTATTCATGATTTCAACGGATTTACCATTACGATAACGGATAATGTCTCCTAACTTAAAGGCATTACCGCTAACCATATTATCAGCAATACATAGCAATAGTTTTACGCGTTTATTTAAACCTCGTGTAATAGCTAAAGCCAAAGCACCAGCTAAGGTTGCAGCACCGCCCATATCCGCTTTCATAGAATTCATGGAAGAAGAAGGTTTGATGCTATATCCGCCTGAATCAAAGGTGATCCCTTTACCAACAAGGCAGGCAAAGATAGGGGCTTCGGCATCTTTAGTTGGATTAAAATCTAATGCTAAATAGACGGGATCACGTGAAGAGCCTCGACCTACAGTATAAATTCCCGCATAGTTCTGATCTCTCAGATCAGCCCCTTTGGTGATTTTATAGCTGATATCTTCTTTATCTAAACCACAAAACAGATCAACAGTACGCTGTGCCAGTTGTTCTGGCCCTAACTCTTCTGCTGGGGTATTTATTGTGTCACGCACCCAATCAACAATGCGGATACGCGACTCTAATTCTTTTTTGTCCGCTTCACTTAATTGTGGCCATTCGATTGAACGTGCGCCTTTAGGTGCTCTAAAACCTAACCAAAACGCCCAACTACGTTCTAAATCCCAGCCGTCACCAACTAGAGCAACATTACGAATACCTTGACCATCAATTTTGCGTCCACCACGCTGAATGGCCCCTAAGCGGTTTTCTTCCGTTAAGTGAACGGTCATGCCAGTTTCGTTAGTGCTAATTAGTGCTTTTTCTCCCCAACATGCTGCTGCAGGTTCATTAGACAGCATGATAGGCATAATTTGTTTATTCATTTATTATCTCACTTATTATTACTGATGGCAGTTAACCTATTCAGACTACCAGATATTTACCTTTTAGCGTGATCAATTTACTGCAAAAAATCAGTCACGACCATTCTCATTAAAGCCTTTTAGCTAATTGCATGTTACTTTACGAGCAATATCCCATAAACACACGCTGGTTACTCAGTCTTTTGAGGTATTTATTCCTCTTTTAAGGTTAAATCATACTGAGCAATAAAAACAAAAAGACTGGCAATTAACCAGTCTTTCGCATTAATCATTTACTCGATTATTCAAATTCATCAAGCCAAACTAATAAAATTGCTTCAAGAATTTTTTCATTCGATTTTTGTGGATCATCATCAAAATCGTCTAATTGGCAAATCCACTGATGCATATCGGTAAAACGAACGGTTTTTGGATCTGTATCGGGGTAGAGATCATAAAGCGCTTCCCCTATTTCACGTGTATCACTCCATTTCATTTTAAACTCCTAAAATCAGTGTTCTCTCGCATGGTTGATAGAATATTTAGGTATTTCAACGACTAAATCTTCATCAGTTACCTTCGCTTGGCAACTTAAACGACTTTCTGGCTCTAATCCCCACGCTTTATCTAACATATCGTCTTCCAGCTCTGTACTTTCATCAAGAGAGTCAAAGCCTTCACGAACGATACAGTGACAAGTGGTACACGCACACGACATTTCACACGCATGTTCAATCTCAATGCCATTACGTAATGCAACATCAAGAATAGACTCACCTTCAGTGGCATCAACAACAGCACCTTCCGGGCAAAGTGTGCTATGGGGTAAAAATACAATTTTAGGCATAGTTATATCTCATCCACAGAATGACCTGCCAACGCTTGACGAATGGAAGTATCCATACGACGCGCAGCAAATTCCTGAGTTTGCTTATCCAGTTGTTTAATGGCGTTTTCAATGGCAACAGGATCTGTTCCCTCAACGCTTTCTATTAAAGTATCTACAACATTATCGATAGCCGTTTTCTCATCTTCAGTTAAGAGATGAGCATCTTCTTGTAATGCTGCGGTTAAACTTTCTAACACGCGAGCGGCTTCGACTTTTTGCTCGGCAAGACGACGAGCTTGTAAATCTTCTTTGGCATTTTCCATTGAAGATTGGATCATATTAGCGATTTCTGTATCACTAAGACCATAAGAAGGTTTTACCTGTACTGAGGCTTCAACACCAGTGGATTTTTCCATCGCACTAACGCTTAATAAACCATCAGCATCCACTTGGAAGGTAACACGTATATGTGCTCCCCCCGCCGCCATTGGCGGAATACCCCGCAAAGTAAAACGGGCTAATGAGCGACAATCACTCACCATTTCACGTTCACCCTGTACCACATGAACACTCATGGCAGTTTGACCATCTTTAAAAGTGGTAAATTCTTGTGCTCTCGCAACAGGGATAGTGGTATTTCGAGGGATCACTTTTTCAACCAGTCCGCCCATGGTTTCTAAACCTAATGAAAGCGGAATAACATCCAACAAGAGCATTTCGCTATCAGGTTTATTACCCACCAGAATATCTGCTTGAATAGAGGCACCAATAGCAACAACTTTATCAGGGTCAATCGAAGTTAATGGTTCACGTTTAAAATAATCGCCTACCATTTGGCGCACCAGCGGCACGCGAGTTGATCCGCCCACCATAACCACTTCGAGCACTTCATCCACGTCAACATCAGCATCTTTTAATGCTCGACGAACAGATAACAACGTACGTTTAACTAAAGGTTGAATTAATAATTCAAATTCAGCGCGGGTAATTTCCCCTTTCCAACCATTGATATTGATATCAGCCACATCATTATCACTTAAAGCGATTTTAGTTTCTGAGGCAATATCAAGTAATTGACGTTGTAAAATAACATCATTTTGATAGCCAAATCCCGCACGCTCTCTGATCCAGTCGGCTAACATCCTATCAAAGTCATCACCGCCTAACGCAGTATCACCACCAGTTGCTAAGACTTCAAACACCCCTTTAGTTAAACGTAAGACAGAGATATCAAAAGTTCCGCCCCCTAAGTCGTAAACGACAATAGTGCCTTCTTTTCCGGAATCTAATCCATAAGCAATCGCGGCAGCAGTAGGTTCATTTAATAAACGTAATACATGTAAACCTGCACGACGTGCTGCTTCTTTAGTGCCTTGACGCTGTGCATCATCAAAATAAGCAGGTACAGTGACAACCACACCATCAAGTTCACCACCTAATGATTGTATTGCACGCTCTGCTAAGGCTTTTAAAATATCCGCAGAAACTTGAATAGGATCGACAATGCCAGCAGGTGTTTTAATTAATGGCAGTCCACTATCATTGTCATGAAAATGGTAAGGGAGGTTAGGATAACGACTGGTTATATCATTTAGCGAGCGCCCCAGCATTCGTTTTATTGAGCAGATAGTATTGGCGGGATCTTTTTCGGCTTCTTGTTTCGCCTGCCAGCCAACATTAATATTATCAACTTGATACTGCACAACAGATGGCAATAAATAGCGACCTTCACTATCTGAAAGCGCTTCGGCTTGCCCACTACGTACAGTGGCAACAAGTGAGTGTGTTGTTCCTAAGTCAATACCCGCAGCTAATCGACGCTGATGTGGCGCAGGTGTTTGTCCTGGCTCGCTAATTTGTAATAATGACATAACAATTTTCCTTAAAAACCATCAAACAAGCGTTCTTCAAGATGCTCGACTTGCTCTTTTAATTTCGCGAGAAAACGTAATTTTCTCACATTGTCTGCGGCAATGTCCCAAGTCTGACTGTCCAGTGTTTTCACCATTTCATCATAGCGTACAGTGTACATTTTCTCTAAGCGCGCAGAAAAATCAGCCAGTAAATTTTCAGCATCAGTACTATGCTCTATATCATCCAGCTCTTCACGAAGCGTAAGCTGCTCCATAAGAAAAGCCGTATCGTGCATCGTTTGTTGCTCATTAGCAATATCGATGCCCTGTAAAGAGAGCATATATTCAGCTCTTGAAAGTGGATTTTTTAAGGTTTGATAAGCCTGATTGATAGTCGAAGCAAACGAAATTGCTTGTACTTGCTCTTTGTCAGATTTACCCGCAAAACGATCGGGGTGATATTGACGTTGCATCTCTTGATAACGAGAAGCAAGCTGTTGTTTATCAATATCAAAACGATTAGGCATGCCTAATAGGGTGAAATAGTCCATACTTCTGCTCTTGGATTAATTGATATTAATACCGTGTATAAATATTGATTACACGGTAAAGCTTTCTCCACAACCACATTCGTTAGCCACGTTTGGGTTGTTAAACTTAAAGCCCTCGTTTAATCCTTCTTTAACGAAATCAAGCTCTGTTCCATCTAAATAGACCATGCTTTTACCGTCAATAATAACTTTCACACCTTTATCTTCAAAAACGGTATCTTCGTCATTGATGACATCAGCAAACTCAAGAACATAAGCCATCCCAGAACAGCCTGATGTTCTTACGCCTAAACGCAAACCTTCGCCTTTGCCACGATTAGCAAGAAAAGAGCGAACACGGTTAGCAGCGGCTTCTGTAAGGGAAATTGACATGGCACACCTCACTCATAAAGAACGAAAGCGGACACTGAAACATAACCTTCAGCATCCGCCAATATTTTATTTTTTTATTATAACAGGCAATTATTTGCCTTGGCGTTTGCTTTTATAGTCTGCAATCGCGGCTTTTATTGCATCTTCAGCCAGAATTGAACAGTGAATTTTCACTGGTGGTAATTCTAACTCTTCAGCAATTGCGGTATTTTTAATCGCTTCTGCTTCATCTAAGGTTTTACCTTTCATCCATTCGGTAACCAAAGAGCTTGATGCAATCGCTGAGCCACAACCATAAGTTTTAAAACGTGCATCTTCAATTACACCGTTATCATCAACTTTGATTTGTAGCTTCATGACGTCACCACAAGCTGGTGCGCCTACCATACCGCTCCCCACTGTAGGGTCGTTGTTATCAAATGAACCCACATTACGAGGATTTTCATAATGATCAATTACTTTATCGCTATAAGCCATGATTTAACTCCTGAAAACGTCTGATTAATGGTGAGACCATTCGATACTGTTGATATCAACGCCTTGTTTATGCATTTCCCAAAGTGGAGAAAGATCACGTAAGCGACCAATTGCACTGTGAATTTGTTCAATTGCATAATCGATTTCTTCTTCAGTGGTGAAACGACCTAAAGAGAAACGAATAGAACTATGTGCTAATTCATCAGTTAATCCTAAAGCACGTAGTACATAAGAAGGCTCTAAACTTGCTGATGTACAGGCTGAACCTGAAGATACAGCAAGATCTTTCAGTGCCATCATTAATGATTCACCTTCAACATAGTTGAAGCTGACATTAAGAATATTTGGCGCTGTATGTTCTAAAGAACCATTGATATACACTTCTTCAATATCTTTGATGCCATTCCATAAACGTAAACGTAATTCATTTAAACGTTTAGTTTCATCAGCCATTTCTTCTTTCAATATACGATAAGCTTCACCCATACCCACAATTTGGTGAACGGCTAATGTACCTGAACGCATACCACGCTCATGCCCACCACCATGCATTTGTGCCTCTAAGCGAATGCGTGGTTTACGGCGAACATAAAGCGCACCAATACCCATAGGTCCGTAAACTTTATGTGCAGAAAGAGAAAGTAAATCGACTTTTAATTTGGAGAGATCGATTGGTAATTTACCGACGCTTTGCGTTGCGTCAACGTGGTAAATAATGCCTTTGCTACGGCATAATTCACCAATAGCAGCAATATCTTGCACCACACCAATTTCATTATTCACGTGCATGATAGAAACTAAAATAGTGTCATCACGCATAGCGGCTTCGAGTTCTTTCAAATCAATTAAGCCATCGCTTTTTGGTGCTAAGTAGGTCACTTCAAAACCTTCACGCTCAAGCTGACGACAAGTATCTAAAATCGCTTTATGCTCAGTTTTTGATGTGATGATGTGCTTACCTTTTTTCTGATAAAAGTTTGCAACACCTTTTAGTGCCAAGTTATCTGCTTCAGTTGCCCCTGAGGTGAAAACAATTTCACGAGGATCAGCACCAATAAGATCAGCAATCTGATTACGAGCGATATCGATCGCTTCTTCAGCTTGCCATCCAAAACGGTGCGAACGAGAGGCTGGGTTACCAAAAATGCCGTCAATAGTCAGGCATTGCATCATTTTTTCAGCAACTCGAGGATCAACGGGTGTGGTTGCTGAATAATCTAGATAAATGGGTAATTTCATTGCTCACTAACTCCAAAGACGACAGATCTTCTTTAATAATTTTGTTTTGTTTGCCTAGAGATCGCCGTTAAACTCGCATATTAACAATGGTTTCTTGTAAACGACCATTGATAGCATGACGTTTTTCATTGTCTTGACGATCAGCGACATCCATAACCTCTTCGTTATTAACTAACTCTTCAAGGCTAATGCTGCTAAGGAAACTGGTAATACGATCACTTAAATCACGCCACAAAGTATGAGTCAGGCAACGATCGCCACCTTGACATCCTTCTTTATTACCCTGACAACGGGTAGCATCAACAGATTCATCAACTGCTGAAATGACTTGAGCAACAAAAATTTGCCCCGCTTCACGACCGAGTAAATAACCACCACCCGGGCCACGCACACTTGCGACTAATTCATTTTTACGTAAACGTGAAAAAAGCTGCTCAAGGTAAGAAAGGGAAATCCCTTGACGCTCAGAAATATCAGCGAGGGGGACAGGGCCTTGCTGCGAATGCAATGCAACATCAAGCATAGCAGTAACTGCATAACGCCCTTTTGATGTCAGTCTCATAACAAATACTCCGTGGTGAACAATAGTCAAATTGTGTCATTCCTGAGTAATTTAGTCAACTATTTATCTGAGTGTTTTAGTCAGGTATTAAGCTCAGCAACAATGACGCATGTTAATCAACTTAATCCTTTATTTCTTAGCCCATTTTTCAACGGATGTTAAAATACCACGTAAGATATGAAGCTCTTGTGTTTCTGGACGTGCGCGCGTAAACAAGCGGCGTAAACGACTCATCACTTGTCCTGGATGTTTAGGACGAATAAAACCAGACTCATTAAGTACCTGCTCTAAGTGAACATAAAAGCGTTCAATATCTTCAGCGGGTGGATAATCAATCTCTGATGAAGCATTTTCCTCTTGTTTTTCCTGTTGAGCAAGTGCAGCCATGCGAATTTCATAACAAACAAGTTGCACCGCCATCGCTAAGTTTAAAGAGCCATATTCAGGGTTGGTAGGAATATAGAGGTGGTAATCACATTTTTGTAATTCTTCATTAGTTAAGCCTGTGCGTTCACGGCCAAAGATCACCGCAACGGGCTTATTTGCTGCCTCTTTTACGCAACGTTCACCACATTCACGAGGTGCTAGCATTGGCCAAGAGAGCGTACGATTACGCGCACTTGTTCCAATCACTAACCCACAGCCTTCAATGGCATCATCAATAGTATCAACAATATGAGCATTGCCAATAACATCGCTTGCCCCTGCTGATAAGGCTATAGAGTGAGAGTCGGGTTTTTCTTTAGGATTAACAAAATAAAGATTCGTTAATCCCATGGTTTTCATAGCACGAGCTGTCGAGCCCATATTGCCTGTATGTGAAGTTTCGACAAGGATAATGCGAATATTTTCTAACATTGATTTCTAACTAATTGTTTTATGATCCATCTATTTTATCACAAATGTAGCCAAAAACGCGAACGCCTGTTATACTTCGCCTCGTTTTTTATCCCCGTTCTTTAACATCTTGTGGAAGATAACCATGCATCCGATGCTGAATATTGCCATACGTGCTGCACGTAAGGCTGGTAATTTAATCGCCAAAAATTACGAAAATCCTGAATCTGTAGAAACGAGCCAGAAAGGTAGCAATGATTTTGTCACTAATGTTGATCGCGAAGCGGAACAGGCAATCATTGAAATCATTCGTAAATCTTATCCAAAACACACCATTATTACGGAAGAAAGTGGCGAGTTACTCGGTGAAGATCACGATATCCAATGGGTTATAGATCCACTTGATGGCACCACTAACTTTATTAAACGCCTACCACATTTTTCTGTTTCTATCGCTGTACGTATCAAAGGTCGCACAGAAGTTGCTGTGGTTTACGATCCTATGCGTAACGAACTTTTCTCAGCTGTTCGTGGTCAAGGTGCACAATTAAATGGTTACCGCCTCCGTGGCTCTAATGCACGTGATTTAGATGGTGCTATTTTAGCAACTGGTTTCCCATTCAAAGCAAAACAACATTCAGCAGCTTATATGAATATGCTGACTAAACTGTTTGTACCATGCGCTGATTTTCGTCGCACAGGTTCAGCAGCATTAGATTTAGCTTATGTTGCCGCGGGTCGTGTGGATGGCTTCTTTGAAATTGGTTTAAAACCTTGGGATTTCTTAGCAGGTGAACTTATTGCTCGTGAAGCGGGTGCAATTGTATCTGACTTTACTGGTAATCACGGCTATCTACAAACTGGTAATATTGTTGCGGGTAATCCTCGAGTTGTCCGAGCATTATTGGCAGAAATTCGTAGCGAATTAACTGATGCTTTAAAACGTTAATTGATACGAATAACAATAAAATATAAAAAAACTATCTTATAAAATGATCCCCAGTAGTTGGACAGCCAATTACTGGGGGTCTTTTTTATTGCCTATGCGTTTTCAATTAAAAGGGCATTTACTGAAAGTTGGCTAATTTCTTGTGCAATCTTATCTAATAGTTGTGATGTTATCTCTTGCTTATTAACACGTAATAGAAAAGCTTTTCTTGCAATGACAAACCCTAATATCTGACCAATAAGAGCATGAGCACGAATAGTGATTGTTACTTCATCACTCTTTGTATCCATTAATCCAACTAAGCGAGAAAGGCGAAGATGAAAAGGCTCTATCAGATTACTATAAATAAGATCGTAATTTTCCGTCGGTTCTAACTGTTCACGTAGGATCAACTGACTGTAATAATGGCGTTTTGGTGATAATAATGCACGAGTTAAACCTGTGACTAGTAATAGAACTAATTCAGCCACTTTTTCATTTTTATAAGGTCGGTTTTCTTTCAATAAAAACTGAAGCTTATTATCAAATTGGTCAAACTGAATTTCAGAGGCTAATTCTGTAGCAATATATCGGATCACTGCTGTATAAACCCCTAATTTTCCGCCAAAGTGGTAAGGTATTGCTGATTGATTAACACCAGCATCTTGCGCAAGTTGTCGCGTTCTCAATCCACTGATCCCATATAGTGCAAAAAGCCTAATACCTTCTTGCACTAATTTCTCTTGAGTTTGTTCTGTACTTACTGCAGTTTTACTGGTGTTTTTCATTATAATCAACTGGTTACTATTAGGACTATATATCTGCCCGCATTAATTGTGTTGAGTTAGAATTTAACTCAATCCCTTTGCTTTTGCCAACCACAACAGTGCCACCTAAATTACATAAGTGGTGGCCGAAGCCACAATTAGGTTCAAAAGCAAATGTCATACCTTCTTGTAATACTAATTCTCTCCCTGGATTAGGTAATCGCTCAATTTGTTTATAACGATGAGCAAGAGGTAATGATTCAATACCTGGCGCTGTGCCAAAGCCGATTGGGCCATAAGGATTAATACTGTGAATAAGTGGATGAACATGCCATCCCCCTGATTCTAATAGTGGTTTTTCCATTAAATCAACGACTTCACCAAAGGTTATCCCTGCTTTTAAATGTTCAACACCAATTTCATAGCATTCACGTGCAACTAATGCTGCTTTTTCTAAGTTTTCGTGAATTTTACCTACAGCAACCGCCGCTTGATGTTGCGTTTCATACATTCCATATAAAGCAAAAATCTCTGATAATATAATATCACCCATTTGAATTTCACGAGGTGCTTGTGAGCGATATTGCCAAGCAGGAGGTCCCCAACCGATATACTCAGATCCTGATCCCATTAAAATTTCAGCGGTAAATCCCCCCCTTGATAAACAAGTGGCAGTAATTGCGGCCGCAAGCTCCGCCTCTGTTGCACCAGGCCTTGCAGTCACTCGCATTGCCTCGCTCATTGCTTCACCAATGGCGGCAGCATATCTTACATGAGCGAGCTCTTCTTCACTTTTAACTGATGCCCGTCTAAAGAAATCACGATACACACTGCTAAATTTTGCATAAGGAAATGCTTCCTTAATACCATTTAGAGTATTAAATGGCATTGCACCATCAAAATAAAATGGGGGATAAGGTTCTAAGCCAATAATACCAATATGTGCATTTTGTTGTACTCCCATCTCTTTTAGAAAATGAGCAATACTACGCCCTGTTTTTCCTACAACAAGATTATCTTCATCAATCCACTGCAAATCACCACGTAGTTTTGCCTGCATATGATCAGCTATCATCATTGGTGCAAAAGTAACTATCAATGGTTTCTTATCTTCATGAAAAATAACAACCGATCCTAATCTGTCATTTGTAAAATAGTGGTCAATACAAAACGGTGCAGGTGCTGCCGATTCTCTATCACCATAAATAATCAATGTATCTAATTGGTTATCTCTCATAATGTCTCTAGCTAACTGCCAGCGTCGGTCTCTTTCTTGTAAAGAAAAACTAGCTGGGATCACTGATTTACTTTTCATAGTAATACCTTCTTCTATTCATTCATTTGAATGAATTAAATTTAGCTTTAATATTTAAAATGATCAATCGTTTGGTTGATCAAAAAATGCGCTTTAAAAAATAAAAAGAAAAAAACCTGTAATATCAAACGGTATTACAGGCTTAGACGTTTATGAAAAATAGGAAATAAAAGGATTAAGTATTTTGCGGTTGTACTTTCGGTCTAATAAACATTGCAGGAATAGTTAATGCCGCCATCAACCAGAAAATAAGGTATTCTTGGTTAGGAAGTTTTTCATATAACCATCCCGATACAATCGTCATAATAGCGATACTTCCCCCCATTGCTAGAGCAGAATAAACCGCTTGTAAACGAATAATTTCATGCTCTTGACGTGCAGTAATAAAACGCATTGCCGCTAAATGGCATACGGTAAATGTGCCACTATGCAAAATTTGTACAATAATAAGCGCCGGTAATGCTGTAAAACTGCCCATCATCCCCCAGCGCAATAGCCCTGCAAATGCTGAAAGTAATAATAAGTTTCGAGCACTCCAACGGCGGAATAAACGACGGCTAAACATAAAGACAACCACTTCAGCAACTACGCCTAAGGACCAAAGATAACCAATCGTTGCTGTATCATAGCCTGCTTTTTCCCAATAAAGTGCGCTAAAACCGTAATAAGCAGCATGAGCACCTTGTAGTAAAGAAACACATAATAGAAAACGCCAGACTGGGCCATCTGAAATCAGTTTCATAAATGAAACATGATGGTGTTCCGTTTTTTTGACCTTACCTTGGGGCATGATTTTCGGACGTAACATTGAGGTAAGGAATAATGCAAGAGTGCTGGCAATCAATCCATAAAGAATAATCGGGTGTCCAAAAGCATCAATCAATATCCCCAATAATGAGGAACTAATAATAAATGCAATAGATCCCCAAACCCGAATTTTGCCATAATCTAAAGGAAATTGTTTTTGCCATGTTCCCGCAAGTGAATCTCCCAAAGGCACCATGGGTGCAAAAAAAACGTTAAATCCGGTCATTACCAAAAAGAGCCAAGCCCAATGAGTGCCCAACATAAATGCAACGGTAAATAGGAGAGATAAAAAAGCAAAAAGTCGCAGTGCAGTAATGAGCTTTGATGGATCTTTTACAGCCGGCGTTAAAATCAAGCTTCCTACAAAACGAGCGGTTAAGCCCACCCCAAGTAGTAAGCCTATCATCGCAGGATCAACCCCCTCGCCCTTTAACCAGATAGACCAAAAAGGCAAGAAAATACCATATGAGAAAAAATACGTAAAATAATCTAAGGCAAGCCACAGTGTTGATGGAATAACCATCCAACCCCCCATTTTTAACATGCAAAAAAACCCGCCAAGAACATGTTCTCGAAGCGGGCTTGTATAACGGGTTTTATTATATCGTTACAAACTTATGCGTAAACTGGAAATTTAGCGCAGATATCCAAGACTTTTTGTTTCACTTTTTCAATGTTCGCTTCATCATTGATATTATCAAGGACATCACACATCCAACCGGCTAAATCTTTTGCTTCCGCTTCTTTAAAACCACGACGTGTAATCGCTGGAGAACCAATACGAATACCAGATGTAACAAATGGACTGCGAGGATCATTTGGCACACTATTTTTGTTCACAGTGATATTAGCACGGCCCAGTGCAGCATCAGCATCTTTACCTGTAATATCTTTATCAACTAAATCTAATAAAAACAGGTGGTTCTCTGTGCCACCAGATACTACTTTATAACCGCGCGCTAAGAAAACGTCTACCATTGCTTTCGCATTTTTTGCAACTTGTTGCTGGTAAACTTTAAACTCAGGTTCCATTGCTTCTTTTAATGCAACGGCTTTACCCGCGATCACATGCATTAAAGGACCACCTTGAGAGCCAGGGAATACGGCAGAGTTTAATTTCTTATAAAACTCTTCATCGCCACCCTTAGCAAGGATAAGACCACCACGAGGACCCGCTAATGTTTTGTGTGTTGTTGTAGTCACAACGTGAGCATGTGGTACTGGGTTTGGATAGACACCCGCTGCAATCATACCTGCAACGTGAGCCATATCGACAAATAAGTAAGCCCCTACGCTATCTGCGATTTCACGCATTTTAGCCCAATCAACCAAACCTGAATAAGCTGAAAAACCACCAATGATCATTTTTGGTTTATGCTTTTTAGCTTGCTCAGCGATATCTTGGTAATCAATTTTACCGGCTTCATCAATACCATAAGGAACGATATTGTAGAGTTTACCAGAGAAGTTAACCGGAGAGCCGTGAGTTAAGTGACCACCTTGGGCCAAATTCATCCCTAATACTGTATCGCCCGGTTTAAGTAATGCCATATACACAGCCGCATTCGCTTGTGAACCAGAGTGAGGTTGTACGTTTGCATAATCAGCACCAAATAGTGCTTTGGCACGATCAATGGCTAATTGTTCAACAACATCAACGTATTCACAACCGCCGTAGTAGCGTTTACCTGGATAACCTTCTGCATATTTGTTGGTCAGCTGAGATCCCTGCGCCTGCATAACACGAGGACTAGTATAGTTTTCAGAAGCAATTAATTCGATGTGCTCTTCTTGACGAGTCACTTCACCTTCCATTGCATTCCATAATTCCGGATCGTAATCAGCAATATTCATTTCACGTTTTAACATTCACATCTCCTGACTCAGCTAACTTCACTAAAGGCGAACTCCCTTACGGGAGTAAGAATGACATACAGTGTAAACTCTTTTTCCTCATTGAGATAGTCCCAAAAGAAAAAATACGCAATCGTTTGCTAAGCCACTATAACACAGTTCTATTACTTTTTGATAACCTCATTTTATCTGCTGTTTTTGTTCTTTTTGAGGCACATCTCGCTAATTTATGTAAACCCTCAACATCATTCTCTAAGATTTCCCCATTTTCCTAAAAAAAATAAAAACTCAGATTTACAAATAAAGCAAAAAGATATAAGTTGTATTAAAAATATATGTTATAAAAATCATATTAAACTGAATATTTTTCAGGAGCAATTATGTTAGATGCACAAACTATCGCGACAATTAAATCCACTATTCCTCTTATTGCTAAAACAGGCCCCGCGTTAACGGCGCATTTTTACGACAGAATGTTCTCTCGCCATCCTGAGTTAAAAGATATTTTTACCATGAGCCACCAAAGCAGTGGCGCACAACGTGAAGCGTTATTTAATGCGATATGTGCTTATGCAACGCACCTTGAGGATTTACCTGCTATTTTGCCGGCGGTAGAAAAAATTGCACAAAAACATGCCAGTTTGAATATTCTTCCTGAACATTATCCTATTGTTGGAGAAAACTTATTAGCCACCATTGATGAAATGTTTAACCCAGGCAAAGAAGTGCTTGATGCTTGGGGAGCCGCTTACCAAGTTTTGGCTGATGTTTTTATTAATCGGGAAGAGCAAATTTATCAACAAAAAGAACAAGCATCTGGAAGCTGGCGAGGATTACGTCACTTTAAAGTTAAGCATAAAGTAAAACAAAGTGAGGTTATTACCAGCTTTGAATTAGAGCCTGAAGATGGACAAGCGGTTACACCTTACCGTGCAGGCCAATATTTAAGTATTTATATTCGTGATGAGAAACTTGCAAATCAAGAAATTCGTCAATATTCCTTAACGCAATCGGCAAACAATAAAACCTATCGTATTGCGGTGAAACGTGAAGACAAGGGAATTTTATCTAATTTTCTTCATGACCATATCCAAGAAGGAGACATCTTACAAGTTGCCGCACCAGGGGGCGATTTTTATTTAGATATCTCATCAACAACGCCTGTCACATTAATTTCAGCAGGTGTAGGCTTAACTCCTATGTTAGCGATGTTGCACACTCTCTCTTCTCACCAAGCACAAGTCAATTGGTTACATGCAGCAGAGCATGGTGGCGTGCATGCTTTTAGGGAAGAAATCGCACAAGCAGGAAAGCAAATTAAACAATATCAACAAGCAGTATGGTATCGTCTCCCTCGTACTGAAGACATTATCAATAAAGACTATCAATTTGAAGGATTGATGGATTTAACCAAGATACATGAATGGCTATCAATACCTAATATGCAGTTCTATTTCTGTGGACCATTACCTTTTATGCAATCTGTCGCTAAACAACTTATTGCTCTCGGTATTGAAAGCGATAAACTTCATTATGAGTGCTTTGGCCCTCATGCTGTTATTAGCCAATAACAGCCAGAATAGGTAAGAAAATAAATTAATAAGGAAAAAGCGCTGATTATTTTACTATTCAGCGCTTTTTATATTGGAAACAACTAACTATTTAATAAGTAACTTTTATTGATGTCGGTATAACATGATATTTAGACGAATAGCGATACCAAATAACACTAATTAAACAGAGTGTATAGCCGAACAACTCGCTACCTTCTTCCACCATATTTTTTACTGTGCGGTTATAGTCTTCACCTAACAATTTCTCCCACAAAATCCCCATACCAAATAAGCGAGAGAATAGTAAAACACTGAGCAAACCCGCCATAAGCATTCCTTGACTAGAATGCGTTATAAAATGGGTTAAGCCATATAATGTTTTTTTCCCTTCTCTGATAGCGATCGCTATACAGACAAATGTTACCGTTAATGCAAACCAAACCCATGAACCATGTGCTAATTGGTCAAAAACACCATCTAACTCACGAATTAAGATACACAAGAAAAAGCCCATAATCAGTGTGTATCCCCCTCTCATTTCTGGCTGTTTATAAGCAGGTATAAAGAAAAGAAGACATATTATAGCCACAATAAGTTCTTGCCCCAGTTCGGTTGCTGAGGTTTCAGAAATACCATTATTCAGCACCAAAATATCGAGGAAAATAAACCCTGTTGTTATTGCCACAATCATGGCGGAAAACAAAAATAAAGCAAAACGCTTTAATAAATAGCTAAGCACGATATTACCCATAGAATAATAAATATTTAAGTTGATGATAATAACTGTCTACAAAAGTTATTGAATAACATTTTGTGCCTTAAAAGGTGAGAATTTTAGTAAAATAAATTGTTTATTATCATCAATAGACTTGTATAAGATATAAATAGCACAATAGGTGAAACATAAAAAAACATTTTATGAACAAAGAAAGGTAATTATTAATATTACTTATTTAATGAGTATAATTATCAGCAATACAAATCATTTATTATTACTTATAAATTTATAAAAGATAATCAGTAAATAAATAAACTTATTGAGATAATATAAAAAAGAATTAATTAATAAAGATAAAAAAACCTGATAATTAAACTAATAATCATCAGGTTCCATAAACAACGCTTATTTATTTTTTAAATAGCTTCTTCGTCTTGCTCTCCAGTACGAATACGGATAACTCGATTCACATCAAAAACAAAAATTTTACCGTCGCCAATCTTCCCCGTTTGAGCGGTAGTCATTATAGTATCGACACAAGTTTCAGCTATTTCATCAGCAACAACGATCTCAATTTTTACTTTAGGTAAAAAATCGACCATATACTCTGCACCGCGATAAAGTTCGGTATGCCCTTTCTGACGACCAAAGCCTTTTACCTCTGTTACCGTCATACCCGTGATACCAACTTCGGCTAGTGCTTCTCTTACATCATCTAATTTAAACGGCTTAATTATCGCTTCAATTTTTTTCATCGGATTATCCTGCTATTACCAGTTATGGCGACCAAAACCGCTTGTGATCGGATAGCGACGATCTTTACCAAAATTACGACTGGTAATACGCGGTCCTACCGGTGCTTGACGACGCTTATATTCATTAATATCGACTAATTTTACCACTTTACGAACAATGGCTTCATCAAATCCAGCCGCAACCAAGTCAGAAACAGATTTATCTTGCTCAACATAGCCTTCAAGAAGAGCATCTAAAATATCATAAGGTGGCAGATTATCTTGATCTGTTTGTCCTGGTGCTAATTCTGCTGAAGGGGGCCTATCAATCACACGTTGTGGAATAGCGGGTGAAAGAGTATTACGATATTTAGCCAGTTCAAACACCAGTGTTTTAGGAACATCTTTTAAAACATCAAAGCCCCCCGCCATATCACCATATAAGGTCGAGTAGCCTACGGCAGATTCACTTTTATTACTCGTGGTGAGCACTAACCGACGACGTTTATTGGACATCGCCATTAAAATAACCGCACGACAACGCGCTTGTAGATTTTCTTCTGTAGTATCGACAGCGCTACCTTTAAACATAGGCGAAAGTTGATCCATAAAAGCATCAAACATCGGCTCAATAGAGACAGTATCAAACTCAACACCTAATAAATCAGCTTGCTCTTTCGCATCGTGAATACTCATTTCTGAGGTATAGCGAAATGGCATCATTACCGCTTGAACGCTCTCTTTACCTAACGCATCAACGGCAATTGCAACTGTTAAGCCTGAGTCGATGCCCCCTGATAATCCTAATATAGCGCCTTTAAAACCATTTTTTGTCACATAATCACGCGTTGCCAGCACTAGTGCTTGATAAACTTGCGCTAAAGGAGAAAGCTCTGGTGCCGCATCTTGCATCGGTACGATAGTTAACTCATCAAACTCCACCACGGCCACTTGCTCATCAAAAGCCGCTAAACGATGGGTGATTGTTCCTCGTTCATCAAAGACTTTAGAACATCCATCAAAAACCAATTCATCCTGACCACCAATTTGGTTGAGATACACCACAGGCAGATGCGTTCTTTGGCAATGTTCTTTAATTAATTGGGTACGAATATGCGGCTTTTCACGACTATAAGGTGAAGCATTAATAGAAAGAACCAGATCAGCACCCGCTTGTTTTAGTGCATCAATAGGCTCGTTGATCCAAATATCTTCACAAATTAATAATCCTAAATGATAGCCTTTAAAAGGCACAACACAACGTTCATTTCCTTGTTGGAAATAACGTTTTTCATCAAATACACCATAATTAGGTAGCTGTTGTTTGAAGTAACGCGCCTGTAACTCACCTTGATAGAAAAATGACAGTGCATTATAAATAGTGCCGTTTTGCCACCAAGGATGCCCAACCACAATGGCCGTTTTCTTACTTGCTTGTTCTAAACGAACCAGTTGCTCTTCACAACGTTGTTGGAAATCAGGGCGAAATAGTAGATCTTCAGGAGAGTAACCGCATAACGCAAGCTCAGAAAACAAAACCAGATCGGCATCTTCTTGCGCTTTTACGGTGGCTAACATGCGTTCACAGTTGCCTTCAATATCGCCAACAACCCAGTTTAACTGAGCAAGTGCGAGTTTTAATTTACGACTCATAAAAATTAGTCTCTCCAGCTATCTTTGCTATCTAAAGAAAGCAAGTTTAAAAAAATTTTTGTTATCTACAAAGATCATTCTTTGAAATCATTGGCATCAAGTCCATGACGTGACAACAATTTATAAAATTCTGTTCGATTTCGCCCTGCCATCCTTGCAGCCTGAGTGACATTGCCCTTTGTCATCTGCAATAACTTCCTTAAATAGGTCATCTCAAAATGGCCTCTTGCTTCAGCAAAAGTAGGTAATGCGGTATTTTCCCCTTGCAATGCTTGTGTGACAAGGGCTTCGCTAATCACAGGTGCAGTCGTTAAAGCGACACATTGCTCGATGACGTTAACTAACTGACGCACATTTCCCGGCCAACTTGCTGTCATTAGACATTTCATCGCATCCGTTGAGAAGCTACGCACAAAAGGTTTATGCCGTTTTGCTGATTCGCGCAATAAATGGTTAGCAAGAACAGGAATATCCTCGGCTCTTTCGCTCAACGTGGGGATACGTAAATTGACCACATTTAAACGATAGTATAAATCTTCTCGAAATTCATTACGCTCCATCGCTTTTGGCAAGTCACGATGGGTTGCAGAAAGAATACGCACATCAATATCAATATCACGATTACTGCCTAATGGCCGCACTTTACGCTCTTGTAATACACGCAGTAATTTCACTTGCAATGCCATTGGCATATCACCAATTTCATCCAAAAATAGAGTGCCCCCTTCTGCCGCTTGGAAAAGCCCTTCACGACTACTTACCGCGCCAGTAAAAGCACCTTTAGCATGCCCAAATAGTTCAGATTCTAATAATTGTTCAGGTAAAGCACCGCAGTTAATAGCAATAAAGGGTTTTTTAGCTCGTGGGCTGGCGCGGTGGATTGCTTGAGCAAGGACTTCTTTACCTGTACCGCTTTGCCCATTAATCAGTACGCTAACATCGGATTGTGCAACTAACTTGGCTTGCTCTAATAAACGTAACATTTGGGGGCTACGGGTCACGATATCTTTTGACCACTCTTCATCAGATACCGTCGTCACTAATTCTAATGCTTCATCGATGGCTTTATAAAGCGCATCTCTATCAACAGGTTTAGTCAAGAAACTAAACACCCCCTGTTGAGTTGCCGCGACAGCATCAGGAATGGAGCCATGTGCAGTTAAAATAATCACAGGCATACCGGGTTGTTGGCGCTGTATTTCTGCAAATAACGCCATACCATCCATTTCATCCATACGTAAATCGCTGATCACCAGATCGATTTTTTCTTTTAATAATAGTTTAAGTGCTTCTTGCCCACTTTCAGCGGTAACGATATGAAACCCTTCACTTGTTAATCGCATACCCAGTAGCTTTAATAATCCCGGATCATCATCGACAAGTAAAAGATTCGCTGATTTATGGCCAGCCATGCACATTCTCCTTATTTAGATCCTGTTTCAGTAGGTTTAACCGTTGCGCTATTCTCTTTTTCTGTCGAGGTATTTTTCGCATCAGGTTTTACTTGTTCTGCTTTTGGTGGTTCAGGTTTAACTGCTGATACCGAAGGTTGTGAAACCTCATTATTTTCTTTGGTTATCGATTGCTCACTTGCCGTTGACGTATTAGATTGCTCCGCTATCGGTTTATCGGCTGGTTTTTCTGCATTACTCGCATCTGAAGATTGAACATCAGACAGCGCTTCTTCTTGAGAAATAGCATCCACAGAAGCCCCTTGTTTTCGGCTCGATAATTGACGTTCAATTTGTGTGAGGCTTTCGAGTTTTTTACGTGTGGTATTTAACTCATGCTCTAATGCATTATTTTGTTTTTTCAGTAAATCCATTTTATTTTCCGTTTCTGTAACAAAACGGCGATTACGATTTTTCTCATCAGCGAGAGCAAGCGTAATCGTTTGATTCTCAATCCAAGTAGATAATAGAACACGCATAGAGCTTGGAAATTGCAATTGATAGCTTTCTAATAAAACCAGCTGAGCACGACGTTCAGCAACCGTCATTCCCGCTCTCTCTAATAAAATACTTTTATAAAAGGCGCCATCCCATCCGGCAACGATAACACTACTGGCTTGACGTTGTGCTTCTGTAGACATAATACGCTGTGTGCACTCAATGGTACGTAACCAAAATAGCGGATTATTGAGCCCTTCATGATAAAAAGCAGCTAAAGTTTTACATTCTGCCCAACGATAATCGATAGTTTTTTGTTTAACAACGGGGGTTTCAGGCTCAATATTAGCAGTTTCGGTCAGCGATTTTTGTGCACATCCAGCAAGAAACATAGGCAACATAATCCAACACAGATACTGTTTCCAGTGTGAAGCGATCCTCTTAATTGATGCAGGGGCCATAGATAATTGCTCATTAGCCAGTGTCTTTCGCTTTAATTTTTTATACTGATGAAAAGACACCTGTTTTTGTGACCTGATATGCATTATTTATTCTCAGAAAGTAGCGGTAGTTCAATACGAAAACAGACATCAGCATAGTCAGAATGAACAATATTTAACTCGCCATCCATTCTTTTGATACAGTCATGAGCAATACTTAACCCCAAACCACTCCCTTTTACAGCCCCTTTACGTAATAGAGAACCTTGAAAAAAGGGCTCAAAAATCATTTTTTGTTCTGATTCAGGGATCGGAGTGCCTTTATTGGCTATATCAATAACTATTTTCTGTTCAATTTGATAACTAGAGATCCAGATATTACCCGATTCAGCGCCATAGTGCACCGCATTCGAGTAGAGATTATCAATAACTCTTGATAATAACGTCGTTTCTGCTCGACATTTTTTCAGATCAAGTGAAATTATCGTCTTAATGCCTTTCGCTCGGGCGGGTAAACTATGCGCTAACACCACATCATTCACTAATGTGGTTAAATCAACTTCCTCAATTTGCTGAGGTACTTCGGAAAGTTTACGATTATAATCAAGTAGTTGCTCAATTAATAATTGAAGTTGTTTACTACTATTATCAAGAATAGCTACGACTTCTTTTTGATCTAAGGTTAAAGGCCCTGCTACTTCATCCGCTAATAATTCTGTTCCTTCGCGCATACTGGCTAACGGTGTTTTTAACTCATGAGAAATATGACGTAAAAACTCATGGCGTTGCGATTCTAGCCATGCAAGACGTTCACTTAACCAAATAATACGTTGAGCTAAAGAGCGTAATTCACGTGGCCCCTGAAACGAATTCAAGTTATTATTTAATGTACGCCCTTCCCCCAATCGGTTAATCATTTTTTCTATACCTTTAACCGGACCGATGATCATACGGGTAAATAAGGCAATTAAAATCAGGCTAAAAACAAAAACAATTAAACTTTGCCAACCAAAATAACGCCCTTTTTCAGCAATAGCCATTTGTAGTTGCTCGCCACGACTAAAAATAATCTCTTTGGTTAACACGACAATGCGGTTATTGGCATAAGAAAATTGCTCTAATGCTTGTTGCATTTGAGAAGTGGGTTCACTATTTTTGCATTGAATTGATTTGAGCGTTTTCAAAGAAGTATTCAAGGCTTGTGCTTCTTTAGACTCAGAAAGAGGGATGATGGTCTGCTGCAAGGTAGAGAACATTTTGCTGTATTGTTGATAACGCTGTTGATACATTTCTTCATCAGTTTTATCACGCAATACACAATATCGTCGATAATTTCCTTCCATTTCAATAGCTAAATTACGCATCACCTCACTACGCTCGGTATCCGCTAACGCATTTTTATTGGTAATAGCGGCTTGGTTACTAAGCTGATCCAAACTTTGATAAGCCTGATAGGCAAGGACGAGAAGCGGTAACAGCACCATCCAAAATGCCATGATAACCAATTGTCTTAAAGATCGGGGAAAAATACGCCACTTTTTCAATGAAATCATCTCAACACCTATTAGAGTAATGCGATGCTACATGACTTAATAACAAGAAAAAAGTCCGACATTGAAATTCAGATAGGAAAACGAACACAAGCGAGAACACGCAACAGGCTCTAGAAATGGGAGAGCGGAATATCTTACTGAGATATTCCGCTCGTCAATATTCATCTCTTTTCTCTCTAAAAGAGAATGAAGGTGGTGCCTCACTCCACGTGTCGCCCTGTGTTTGATAAGGCCCGAAGGCGAGTATCATGATGTTGGACGGTAGGCACCTTACTCTGGCGTCATTCTTGGCTTATGTGGTATGTTCCCACCCATATTGTGGACCGACATAAAAAGTTGAATGAGCAACTGATTAATATAATGCACAAGGCGTGCCAACTTTTCGATTAAAATCATAATACATTAATTTTAAACGAAAAAGTATTTTTATCTTACTAAAATAAAAAACAGCCCCAATTTTTGATAGCGAAAAAATCAACAAGCTGTCTCCATTTCCAGACACCGTTAATTAAAAAATATTAAATTATTAAAATTCAACAAGTTAAATGTCACCTTTTGGCGACAATGAAAAAACGATGTGTCGTCGATTTTATACATTGATAATTTTTCCTTTTATATCAACAAAATAAAGCCCCTCTAACTTGAGGGGCTTTGGGGTATAACACTGACTCTTTTTTATTACATCATTAGTCAAATTGCTTTCTGGCATTACGGAATAAGCGCATCCAAGGGCTATCTTCTCCCCAATTTTCTGGATGCCAAGAATGGCTCACTGTTCTAAAAACGCGCTCAGGGTGAGGCATCATGATTGTTGAGCGGCCATCTGTTGTGGTAACAGCGGTGATCCCTTTTACTGATCCGTTAGGGTTTAATGGGTATTGCTCTGTTGGTTGACCATAGTGATCAACAAAACGCAGTCCTACTAAATTTTTTGCTTCTAACTGCGCTAATTGTGCAGCGTCACGAAATTCAGCAAAACCTTCACCATGAGATACCGCAATTGGCATCTGTGACCCCGCCATACCTTGTAATAATAGCGACGGGCTATCAGTTACTTTTACTAAGCTAAAGCGGGCTTCAAAACGCTCTGAGCGATTGCGTACAAAGCGTGGCCATAAATCTGCCCCCGGAATAAGCTCGGCCAACGTTGACATCATTTGGCAACCATTACAAACCCCAAGTGATAACGTATCTTGACGTGCAAAGAATTGGGCAAACTCATCACGTAAACGATGATTAAATAAAATAGATTTAGCCCATCCCTCACCCGCACCGAGTACATCACCATAAGAGAAACCACCACAAGCAACCAATACATCAAAATCACTTAATGAGCGTTGTGCCGTATGTAAATCGCTCATATGAACATCAATAGCATCAAATCCAGCGCGATCAAAAGCTGCTGCCATTTCCACATGAGAGTTAACACCTTGCTCTCTTAATACCGCAATACGAGGACGACTGCCTGTAGCAATATAAGGCGCCGCAATATCCTCTGCTGGATCAAAGGTTAAGTGAACATTTAATCCCGGATCGTGACTATCTTGTTTGGCACGATGTTCTTCATCTGCACATTCAGGATTATCACGTAAACGTTGCATTTGCCATGTCGTTTCAGCCCACCAGACACGTAATGTACTACGTTTTTCGTGGTAAACTTCCGTTTCACGGCTTTGAATAATAATGTCATCACTTGGTGTTGCTTGCCCTAAGTAATGTAAACAATCCGCTAAACCATGTTCAGTAAACAGTGTTTCAACGCTTTCTTGATGCTCCCCTTTAATTTGGAACACCGCACCTAGCTCTTCATTAAATAGACCGGCTAAAATATCTTCGTCATAAGCACTGATATCAACATTAAGGCCACAATGTCCCGCAAACGCCATTTCGGCCAAAGTCACAAATAAGCCACCATCAGAGCGGTCATGATAAGCCAGTAATTTACCGTCGCTCACCAATTGTTGAATGACATTAAAAAACTGTTTTAACTGCTCTACATCACGTAAATCAGCCGCTTTTTGTCCTAGCTGACGATAAACCTGAGCTAATGCTGTTGCCCCTAATGCATTATGACCATTACCTAAATCGATTAGATATAAACGGTTTCCTTCTTGGGTAGAAAGCTCAGGGGTGACAGTTTTACGTACATCTTCAACACGGGAAAATGCGGTGATAACTAAAGAGAGAGGGGAAATAACTTCTTTCGTTTTCCCTTGTTCATCTTGCCAACGCGTTTTCATTGACATTGAGTCCTTACCCACCGGAATAGTAATACCTAATTGTGGGCATAGCTCTTCACCAATGGCTTTTACTGCATCATATAATCCCGCATCTTCACCAGGGTGACCCGCCGCAGCCATCCAGTTTGCGGAAAGTTTTATACGATTAAGTGACTGTACATCGCAACCCGCCATATTGGTTAAGGCTTCACCTACCGCCATTCGCGCTGATGCGGCAAAATCTAATAGTGCAATAGGGGCTCTTTCCCCTATTGACATCGCCTCGCCGTAATAGCTATCTAATGTGGCCGTTGTTACTGCACAGTTAGCCACCGGAATTTGCCAAGGTCCAACCATTTGGTCACGCGCAACCATTCCCGTAACACTACGATCACCAATAGTAATTAAGAACGTCTTCTCAGCAACGGCGGGTAAATGAAGTACGCGATAAACCGCTTCTTTTAAATCGATATCTTTACGATCGAGATATTCACCTGCTGTTTGATGTGATGTGACATCACGCAACATTTTCGGCGCTTTACCTAACAAGATATCTAAAGGCATATCTATTGGTTTATTATCAAAATGTGTATCATTTAACACTAATTCACGCTCTTGTGTTGCCTCGCCAATGACCGCATAAGGGGCTCTTTCTCGTTGGCATAGCGCATCAAATAGTGGCATTTTTTCTGGGGATACCGCTAATACATAACGCTCTTGCGACTCATTACACCAGATCTCTAGAGGACTCATACCCGGTTCATCATTTAAAACGTTACGTAACTCAAAACGACCTCCACGCCCGCCATCATTGACAAGCTCAGGCATGGCATTAGAAAGCCCCCCCGCTCCGACATCATGAATAAATAAAATCGGGTTATCATCACCTAATTGCCAACAGCGATCGATAACCTCTTGGCAACGACGCTCCATTTCTGGGTTATCTCGTTGCACAGAGGCAAAATCTAAATCAGCATCTGACTGGCCGGAAGTCATAGAAGAAGCCGCACCACCTCCTAGGCCGATATTCATCGATGGGCCACCAAGTACAATTAACTTAGCACCCACGGAGATCTCACCTTTTTGCACGTGATCTTCGCGAATATTACCAATACCACCAGCCAACATAATAGGTTTATGGTAGCCTCGAATTTCAACACCATTATGGCTATTAACCTGCTCTTCATAGGTTCTGAAATAACCTAATAAGGCGGGGCGACCAAATTCATTATTAAATGCGGCTCCACCTAAAGGGCCTTCTGTCATAATGTCCAGTGCACTGACAATACGTTCTGGTCTGCCAAAATCTTCTTCCCAAGGTTGTTCAAACCCCGGAATACGTAAGTTAGAAACGGAAAAACCGACTAAACCCGCTTTAGGTTTTGCCCCACGGCCTGTCGCCCCTTCATCACGAATTTCGCCGCCAGAGCCAGTTGCTGCACCAGGCCACGGGGAAATTGCCGTTGGGTGATTGTGCGTTTCCACTTTCATTAAGATATGGACAGGCTCTTGATGATAACGGTAATGCCCTTTTTCCGTATCGGGATAAAAACGCCCAGCAACGGAGCCTTCCATTACAGCAGCATTATCTTTATAAGCCGACAAGACATAATCAGGAGTTTGCTCAAAAGTATTTTTAATCATTTTAAATAATGATTTGTCTTGCGCTTTACCGTCGATTATCCAATCTGCATTAAAAATTTTATGACGGCAATGCTCTGAGTTTGCTTGAGCGAACATATAAAGTTCTACATCAGTTGGATTACGTTGCAAACGTTTAAAAGCATCTACTAGATAATCAACTTCATCATCAGCTAGCGCTAACCCCATTTCAATATTGGCAGCAACTAGCGCATCTTTACCGTGAGCAAGAACATCAATTGTTTTTAATGGGGTGGGTGTCTGTTCAGCAAATAGCGCATTAACTTGTTGATAATCGCTAAAAATTGTTTCCATCATACGATCATAAATAAAACCGTATAACAACTGCCACTGTGCTTCGGCCATCGTATCGCTATCTATATAATAAGCAATACCACGTTCAATTCTAACCACTTGTGTTAAACCACAATTATGGGCAATATCTGTCGCTTTAGTCGACCATGGTGAAATGGTTCCCGGTCGTGGTACAACAATACGCATCTCTCCAACAAGCTCATGCTCTGTTAATGAAGGGCCATAGTGCAGTAACTTACTTAATTTAGCTTGTTCATCTTCAGATAGCTGTCCATCCACTTTTACAAAATGGATAAACTCCGCATAAATACCACGGACAGGAAGTTGGTTTTCCTGACATAAAGTTAATAGTTTATTAATACGAAAAGCGGATAAAGCGGGGGAGCCACGCAGGATTTCCATAATATTGAGTTCTCTCTTTTAGCAGCTAGCCTGATCAATCATTCAGGGGAAACGCGCCTAGTATAATAGAATAACTGCTCAGACGAAACCGTTTGCGTGAACAAAATAACAGCATTTAACTTAGCGTGTTTTCATCATTAATTGGTGTAATCAAGTTGCGTCTTAGCAAAATGTTGAGCAAAATGGTCGATTACTGGAAATTTATCCATGTTTAAATGACTACTTTACACACAATAAAAAACAACGTTAACGAGAACCAACCTATTGAACAATATAAGGATTAACTATTTCGTTATCGTTATCATAGCGCTATTTTCAGCCGCGATTATTGCACTGAATATTACTTGGCCTGACAGGCAAAAAGCGCAGATAAATAAGATTTTATCTCGTGGTGAGCTTAGAGTGAGTACTATCCCTTCACCACTGATAACGATAAATGATAAAAAGGACCCCGTAGGTTTCGATTATGAATTAGTAAAACGCTTTGCTGATTATCTTGGCGTGAAACTTGTCGTTAATATGCGGACGAATATCAACCAACTCTTTGATGATCTGGAGAATAATAAAGCAGACTTTATTGCCGCTGGATTAATTTATAATAAAGAAAGGCTAGATACGACACGAAGTGGGCCAGCCTATTTCTCAGTTTCTCAACAACTGATCTATCGTAAAGGCACATTGAGGCCTCGTCGTTTTGATGAGCTTAATGGGCGCCTTGTCGTCGCAGCCGGTTCAGCTCATGCCAGCTTATTAAAAACATTAAAAGAAACGCAATATCCTGAACTCGAATGGGAAGAATCAGAGACTAAAACGACTTCACAGCTACTTGAAGAGTTATCTGAAGGTAAAATAACTTATGTACTGGCCGATTCAATCAGCGTCGCGGTACAACAACGCATTCACCCTAATGTTGCAGTCGCTTTTGAGGTGACGGAAAGTCGTCCATTAACGTGGTATTTACCAAATCAAGATGATAATAGTCTGTATGCAGCCATGTTGGATTACTTCAATCAACTTTCCCAAGACGATGTGCTCGCAAGACTAGAAGAGAAGTATTTTGGTCATGTTGGTTCATTTGACTACTTTGATACACTCTCTTTTATTACCGCCATTGACTCAATATTACCTAATTATCAACCTCTGTTTGAAAAATATGCCGAGACTTTTGATTGGCGTTTATTAGCAGCAATGGCTTGGCAAGAATCACATTGGGATCCCCATGCCACGTCACCGACAGGCGTAAGAGGCTTAATGATGCTAACACGTCCAACTGCATCAAGTATGGGTATAACAGATAGGTTAGATCCCGAAGAAAGTATCAAAGGAGGTGCACAATATTTAAAACATCTTCTTTCTCGCCTACCAGATACTATCCCTGATGATGAAAAAATCTGGTTTGCACTTGCCGCTTATAACATGGGATATGGTCATATGTTAGATGCAAGAAAGCTAACCGAACAGCAAGGCGCCAATCCTAATAGCTGGTTAGATGTAAAAGCGCGGTTACCTTTGCTCAGCCAAAAGAAATACTATTTAGATCTTCCCTATGGTTATGCGAGAGGACATGAAGCTTATCGTTATGTTGAAAATATTCGTCGCTATCAACTCAGTTTAGAGGGATACCTACAAGCAAAAGAGAGTAAAAATAAGATCCTATCGAAAGACGAAAAAGACGATTCAGCCAATACTGCTTTATTACCGCCTCGCTCCGTAGGCACCCCCCCTTCATCTTAGTTGTCAATTATATAGCCTCTTTTTAGGGGCTTACTACCCTCGTTTTTTATTCATCTAACCACAATTTTAGCAGCATAATCCTCTCTATACCGTGCCATAACTTGGTATCCTCCCCCCTTGAAGGACGGGTTTTACTGCGAACTTGATAAAAAATGTTACTATTTTAATACTTTTTTTATTAAAAATAGTTAAATTACTCATGTTAAAAAAAATAACAAATTAATCTAAAACCACTCACAGAATGAGTAATTTGACTTAAAAACAACCAATAAGGCTATTTTTAGTACATTGGAATAGGTTATATATAAGAAAATATTAATATAAATACTTAATCATTATCTCACTATTTACTATTCATTTTGTTATTAATTTCTTACAAAAATCTTATTTATCTATGAAAATTAACTTTATAGTTACAAACAAAGCTTATAAATAACTGAAAAATATACTTTATTATATTTTATTATTAGTTTTATTAATTTTTTTAAAGTTATGTTAATAACAGCATAGTTTATAACGTTAATATAATGTTAATCATCATATCTATTAAATTTCTCTGCCATATAAACTTTTTTACCCGTATTAGGAGTAATAAAGAGAATATTTCTATATAAAAAACTATTAAAAAGGAATTTATAGATTAAAATATGAAAATTGTACAAACTAACAAAATCTTATATCACTGATAGTATTTTTACTGATATCATATAAACCAGTCATTATCCGACTTGATGAAAAATGTAATGTACATCAATTTTTACATTTGGACATCAATACTATTTTTATTTTTAGTCAATAATAATACGTACTACCTTCAAGGGATCATCTATAATGAAACTGAGTAAAATTGCTTTGGCTGCGGCTTTAGTATTTGGTATTAATTCTGTTGCTACAGCTGAAAATGAAACGCCTGCACCAAAAGTAAGTTCAACTAAAGGCGAAATTCAATTAAAAGGTGAAATTGTTAATTCAGCATGTGGATTAGCAGCATCTTCAAGCCCTGTAATTGTTGATTTCAGTGAAATTCCAACTTCTGCATTAGCAAATCAGCAAAAAGCAGGAAATATCAAAAAAGATATTGAATTACAAGACTGTGATACAACTGTAGCGAAAACTGCCACAGTTAGCTATACACCAAGTGTTGTTAACGCTGTAAATAAAGATTTAGCCTCTTTTGTTTCTGGTAACGCATCTGGCGCAGGTATTGGCTTAATGGATGCGGGTAGTAAAGCAGTTAAATGGAATACTGCAACTACACCAGTACAATTAATTAACGGTGTATCTAAAATCCCATTCGTTGCTTATGTTCAAGCTGAATCAGCTGACGCTAAAGTAACGCCAGGTGAATTCCAAGCCGTTATCAACTTCCAAGTTGATTATCAGTAATCATATTGATTTAAATATCTAAATTAATAAATAAGTAATTACTGCGAAAACGCAGAGGATTTCCTCTGCGTTAAATTCAATAAAACACTTCAATTTAATAAAAATGAAAAGTAATTAAATAAATATTTATTATTTAATTACTTTTTATTTAATATAATAATTAGGCGTTTATTCATGTTAATTCCTTATTCACCCCACACAATATGGAAGACCATTTGTGCGACTTTGCTATTAAGCTTGGCGTTTTTCTCACAAGCAGAGCAGGACGATTCTGTGGAATTTAACATTCATATGCTAGACGCGGAAGATCGCGATAATGTCGACCTTTCACGTTTTTCTACCTCAAATTATATCATTCCGGGTATGTACTATTTAGATATTCGTCTAAATGGTCGCGACTTTCCTCGCCAAAATATTAATTATATTGAAGTAGCAGATAATCATTCCGTGGCTTGTATCGACCCTACTCTTTTAAAAAAGTTAACAATCAACCAAGAAAACCAAAAATATATCAAACAAATATCACCAGATTGTTTTGATATTAGCCAATTACCCGGTATCTCGATTAAAAATGATGGTGGTGTACTTGATATCACGTTACCGCGCTCATTAATGAAATATGAAGAATCTGATTGGACTCCTCCGGAGCTTTGGGATAGCGGGGTCTCTGGGCTTATTTTTGATTATACACTAACAGGAACGTCAACTCGCCCTAATAAAGGCAATAATAACAATACGTTAACTGGTTATGGTCAAGCGGGATTAAACTTGGGTGAATGGCGTTTACGAGCTGAATATCAAGGCAATTATTCTTCTGAATATTCGTCTAACAATCGTTTTGATTGGAACCAAATTTATGCCTATAAGCCATTACCTGATCTCGCAGCCAAATTAACGGTTGGGGAAACTTATTTAAACTCTCAAATTTTTGATAGTTTCCGTTTTACAGGAGCCAATTTACAAAGCGATGAGAGAATGTTACCCCCTTCTCTCCAAGGCTATGCACCTGAAATTCATGGCATCGCCAATACCAATGCAAAAGTGACGGTAACCCAAAATGGACGTTTAATTTATGAGACAACCGTACCTGCTGGCCCTTTCGTGATTAACCATCTACAAAATACCGTACAGGGTCAACTCGATGTTAGAGTTGAAGAGCAAAATGGTAAGATTAACGAATTTCAAGTGCAAACCGCTAATTTGCCTTATATGACTCGCCCAGGATCTGTGCGTTTTAATACCTCACTGGGACAGTCATCCGTGAACAACCATAAAATGCAAGGCCCTCTTTTCTATCAAGGGGATTTTTCATGGGGGATGAATAATACATGGTCTCTCTATGGTGGTGCTTTACTTACCGCTAAAGATTATAACGCATGGTCTTTAGGTATCGGCCATGATATGGGGCGTTTTGGTACCCTTTCTGGTGATATTACACAGTCTTATAGCAAAACCTATGATAATGAAAAAATCAATGGGATGTCTTTTAAACTAAACTATGCAAAAACTTTTGATGAGTACCACAGTACCATTACTTTTGCAGGTTATCGTTTCTCAGAAAAAACATTTCGCTCTTTTTCTCAGTATATTGATGAGCGTTATAACGGCATCAATAATAATGGCTATGAAAAAGAAATGTACACCATTACCGGTAATAAAACTTTTTGGGCAGATGATGCAGAGAAATCGACCACCCTCTATCTCTCTTATCGCCACCAAAATTATTGGGATAAAAATACTCAAGAGCAGTATGGTGTCACAGTAAGTCGCAATTTTTCCATTATGGGGATTGAGCAAATCAATACCAACTTGTCAGCATTTCGTACCCAATATAAAGGGAATACTGACGATACGCTCTCTTTTAATATTTCACTACCATTAGGAAGTGGTCGCAATATTGGTTATAACTTGCAAGATAACAATGGCAAAGTGACACAAATGGCCTCTTATGCTGATAATCGTGATTATAATAATTTATGGCGCATAAGAGCAGGCTTAAGTTCGGATAAGAAAGCCAATACCGATGGTTATTATCAACATCGTTCTCAGTATGCAGAAATCAATGCCAATGCAAGCTATCAACAAGATAATTACTTAGCAGTGGGCGCAACGATAAAAGGCGGTTTTACTGCTACTCGTTATGGCGCTGCATTACACAGTAGCAGTATGACATCTAGCACCGCAAGAATAATGGTGGATACTGATGGTGTTGCAGGGGTGCCCTTTAATGGTCAAAGCACGACTACGAACCGCTTCGGCATTGGTGTACTAACCGACTTAACAAGTTATAACAATGTTGATGCACGTATTGACGTCGATAAGATGGATCAAGATATCGAAACGCGTAAAGCCATTGCTTCAACAACCTTAACAGAAGGTGCCATTGGTTATTACCAATTTCCGGTTCGTCAAGGTGAACGTTTAATGGCTGTCTTACAGACAACTGATAATAAATACCCTCCTTTTGGTGCAGAAGTCACCAATCAAAAAGGGGAAAGTATTGGTATGGTGATGGAAGAAGGCCTTGTTTATATTGCGGGTGTTAACCTTAATGAATCATTAAATGTAATTTGGAACGGTAAAACACAATGTTCAATTACCATTCCCGCGGAAATAACAGATCCCTTAAAACATCAATCGCTCGTTTGTCAGGATCGTTAACAAATAAAATTAATAATGAGAGATAATTAACATGAACTCATTCAGCACACTAAAAACACTATTTTGTGGCTCTTTGCTGGCACTGAGTCTAGTGAATACAACACAAGCGGGTGTTTCACTGGATAGAACTCGTATTGTATTAACGGGTAATGAAAACTCAGCCAGTGTTAATTTAAAAAATACCAGCCCTGATATTCCTTTTTTAGCGCAATCTTGGGTTGAAAATGAAAATGGGCAGAAGATCTCTTCACCCTTAGTGGCACTTCCACCGTTACAACGCCTTGATGGTGCTCAAAAAGGCGTAGTTCGCATTACAAAAACAGCTGAAGTTGGGCTATTACCTCAAGATAGAGAATCACTGTTTTATTTAAATGTGCGTGAAATTCCACCCGCACCAAAACAAGCCAACGTATTACAGATGGCGATGCAGTCACGCATTAAATTATTCTATCGCCCTAGTGCCATAGTACCTGAAAAACCGGGAATGGTTTGGCAAGATCAACTGGTGTTTAAAAAACAAGGTAATAAATTTATTGTTAATAATCCAACCCCTTATTACATCACGATTATCTCACTTTCTAATAAATTAAATGGTGAGGATAGCGATAAATTAACCACCTTCCCCGGATTAATGGTTGCGCCAAAAGCTTCACTGGATATACCAGTAAAAACCAGTAACGTTAATCAGTTTTATATGATGTATGTAAATGATTACGGTGGACACCCAGAGCTCAAATTTGTATGTCAGCAAGATAGCTGCAAAGTAGCCCCTAAAGATCAACAACCTAAATATTAATGAACTCAGATGCCGGTAGGAATAAAATGATCCTCAATAAAAAAAACATTCATTCCAAATCAGTAATGCTATTTTGTGCCGGCATTGTTTCTTTAATGCCGTTGCACGCAATTGCTTATTTACAAGGTGAAGTGAGAACCAATGGTGGCCCTAATATTTTCTATGCAGTATTAGATCACACCACCTTTCCTAATAACAAAGCGGGAGAATTAGCAACAGTAAAGTTTTCGTTGCCTGATCGCTATGATGGGACAGTATATTGTCCTAACTCACGTATCTATGATCGTGCATTAACCTATTTTAAAGCAACGACTGATTTACCCCCTGTTGGTAATAACTTTTATCAATTAAATGAGTATGTTGATATCAAAATTAATTTTGAAATTTGGGGGCCTAATCCTTTACCCACAGTGCCCTTTTCTGACATACCTAATAATAGAAATAATCTACAAGGTTGCAGAGTCCCCTCTTCACCTAAACCGCATATTTCCTCGGGAAGTAGCGGACAACTCACCTTCCGTTTAAGAAAACCCATTATTAATGGTGTCAGTCTTAATGGGCAATCTCTTGCACAAATGTATGCCATGGTAAGTCACAGCGGTGCGCCAAAAACCTATGGTTCAGAGCCCATTTCTAAATTAGTGATCACCTCGGGGATCATTACCACTAAAGATAAATGTATCTTTAATAATGGTTCACCAATTACCTTTGACTTTGGTAATGTGGGAAATACCTCTGATTATCTCAATGGGCAAAACTACAAAATTACTCGCAACATTCCCATCAAGTGCGAAGGGGGAAGCTTTACCGATCCTAATAGCAAAATAATGTTTAAAGTTCAGACTGGTAGCTCAGGTATTGCGAGTTTTGATTCTAACTACCTTGGTACAACAGGCTCTGTAGATAGAAGTAACTTAGGTATCGTCTTAAGAGATAAGTCAGGTACGATTATCCCACCTAACCAATATTTCTCGGTTGGCAAACTCAATAATTTCAACGGAAATTGGGAAGTAAGTGCAGCCCCCATCGCCAAAGCGGGCAGTAAAATTACTGAAGGTGAGTTTTCAGCTCATGCGACACTCATTGCGGAGTTTATGTAATGAAAAACAGCATAATAAAGTCAGCTATAACTTGCTTGTTATTGCTCTCTCCTAGCACTTTTGCTGCCACTGATATTATTGGTGGAGAGATGGAATTTAAAGGCGTTGTTGTTGCACATGGCTGTACGATTGTTGCGGGAGATGAAAATAAAGTTATTGATTTCAAACAAATATCTGCAAAAGATCTCTATTCACTACAAAAAAGCAACCCCGTTGCTTTTAGTATCAGTTTAGAAAATTGTAGCCAAGATATTTATAAAAGTGTCACTATCACATTAGATGGTCAAGCGCATTCAACAATGCCCAATCATATAGCCGTTACTGGGAGTGGCTCAGAAGAGCCGAAAAGTATTGGCATCGCTTTTACTGACAAGGCACATAATATTATTGAATTAAAAAAACCAAGTGCTCCTCAACAGCTTAATAATAAACGAGTACAATTTGATTTTATGGCCTATGTTGAAGCAACATCATCAGCTATTCAAAATCAAACGATACTCACAGGACCATTTCAAGCACAAGCAACCTATACACTCAATTACCAATAACAATTAAGCCAAATAGATGCTATTTGGCTTTCTCTTGTATGATTAAGCCTTGAGTAATTAAACGTTGCTGTTGTTTCAGTTGTTTTTTCTCTGCCCTTCTCATCTTAAAAAACTGGCTCAAGAGTTGTGCGCACTCCTCACCTAAAACACCCGATGTTATTTCAACTTTATGGTTCATTCCGGGATGTTGCAAAATATCAATAAATGAGCCTGCGGCACCTGTTTTTAGATCAGATGCACCATAGACCACTCTTTTTACACGACTATGTACAATTGCTCCAGCACACATAACGCAAGGCTCTAACGTGATATATAATGTGGCGTCAAGTAGGCGATAATTCTGTAGATGTTTCCCACCTTTACGCAATGCCATAATTTCCGCATGTGCAGTAGGATCATTATCAATAATGGAGTGATTCCAACCTTTAGCAATGATTTTATTATCAGCGACTAACACGGCTCCTACAGGGATTTCACCGAGTTGTTGTGCTTTATGTGCCTGCTCAATCGCTTTATGCATCCAATAAATATCATCTTTAATTTTATTCACAAGAACATCTCTTCATTATTATACAGCGCGGTATTGTAGCCTGTTTTAGATTGATAACTAAAGATATTAGCGTGTGAAATGTTGTAAAAGATATTCCCCTCTGCAACATCAATATATTTAGAATCTTTCACGTATATGATAATCTCACACTCTTTTGTATATAATTGTGTATTTATTTTGTGTGGCAGTGCTCTATTATTTGTAGTAACACTGTCAATTTGCAGTAAAAATACAACCAATAAACTAAAAGTAACATATAAGTGCAAGATATAAGTTACTGTAATTTAATAATTTATATATTAAGTGACTGATATGGCTTTACTAATTACGAAGAAATGCATCAACTGCGATATGTGCGAACCCGAATGTCCTAACGATGCCATTTCAATGGGGAATGATATTTATGAAATCAATCCTGATCTTTGCACTGAATGTGTAGGACATTATGATAAACCGACTTGTCAGTCGGTATGCCCTATCACGAATACAATTATCATCGATCCTGCTCATACTGAATCGCAAGATGAATTATGGGAAAAGTTTGTACTGATCCACCACGCTGACAAAATCTAAGCAAACGCAATCGGGAATAAATTTAAGCGTTATTTTTCTAAAATAACGGTTGCACAGGCGTAACGTTGCTCATCAGCCAGTGTCACGTGAATAGCATTTATTCCCGCTTTTTGCGCCATCTCTTTTGCCACAGCTAAAAAGTGCAATGTTGGTTTACCTAATTCATCATTAGCGACTTCAAAATGGTTAAATGCCAATCCTAAGCGAATGCCTGTACCTAATGCTTTGGCTGCGGCTTCTTTTACCGCAAATCGTTTAGCTAAAAAACGAACGGGTTGTTTATGTGATTGATATATAATCCATTCATTATCAGTAAGAATACGTCGCGCGAGGCGTTCTCCTGAACGCCCTATTATCTCTTCAATACGTGATATCTCAACGATATCCATACCTATACCAACAATAGCCATTAGCGACGCGCTTCTCTCATTAGGCGTTTCATTTCTTCAACGGCTGGTGCAAGCCCACTAAATACCGCTCGACCAATAATCGCATGACCAATATTGAGTTCATAAAGTTCAGGTAATGCAGCAATACGTTGTACATTATGATAATGCAAACCATGACCTGCATTGACTTTTAAACCTTTAGACGCTGCATAGGTTACCGCATCACGAATGCGAACAAACTCCTTCTCTTGAGCCTGTTCATCTTCAGCGTCAGCATAAGCACCGGTATGAATTTCAATAAAAGGAGCGCCGACACGATCTGCTGCATTAATTTGCTCATGGTCAGGATCAATAAATAAAGAGACTTTAATCCCCGCTAATGATAAACGTTTAATCGCATCAGCCACTTTCTCTTCATTACCCACCACGTCTAAACCACCTTCTGTGGTCACTTCTTGGCGTTTTTCAGGCACTAAACAACAAAAATCAGGTTGAGTTTGGCAAGCAATCTCAATCATCTCTTCTGTTACCGCCATTTCTAAATTTAATCTTGTTTGAACCGTTTGGCTGATCAGCATTAAATCACGATCGGTAATATGACGTCTGTCTTCACGTAAATGAATAGTGATCCCATCAGCACCCGCTTGTTCCGCAATAAATGCCGCTTGAACCGGATCGGGATAAGTTGTACCACGGGCATTACGTAGGGTTGCAATATGGTCAATATTAACGCCAAGTAGAATATCAGACATGCTCTTCTCCTGAAAAATAACGTTGTATTACCTTAGTTTACACATTCCATAGAGAAGAAAAAGACAATATTATTTATCCTCTATCAATACGCTTTTTTTCGCACACTTTTTAATAGCAAATTGCCGAAACAGCTCTCTACTTTTTAATGGTTTTCCACCTAAATAAGGTTTCAAGGCCATTCGTGTAAACCTTTTTGCTGCTTTCAATGTACCAGCCGTAGGAAATTCTCGTTTTGCCAGCGATTTTAATTCCAATCCAGTAAAACTATAGTGATCAACCACCAAACTGGCAATAAAGCCTTTTTCTTCTCGGTATCGATAAGTCATGGTATCAGAAACAGGTTCACCACTTCCTGCACAATGCAAAAAGTCTAGGCCATAACCCAATTGCGTTAATAACGCTAATTCAAAGCGCCTTAGAGCAGCTTCTGGAGTAGTTTCACTGGCAGCAAGGATTTGCAAACAAGATAAGTATTCGAAAAAAAGCGTGCTATATGATGTGCCATTTTCCAAAACACGAGAAAGTAATTCATTGAGATACAGACCACTGTAAAGTACTGTGCCTGTTAATGGTAATGCTAAAGAGATAGGCTCAGCATCACGGAGGGTTTTTATCTCACCTCGCCCACTCCAACGAATGAGCAAGGGAGTAAAAGGTTGAAGAGCTCCTTTTAAAGGAGAGCGACGGCCGCGCGCACCTTTTGACAATATGCGCACTCGCCCTTCATTCTCAGTGAAAAAATCGAGCAATAAACTCGTTTCACTGTAAGGCCGAGCATGGATAACAAATGCACGTTGCCAGCCTTCCACTTCAGTAACCTACTATTTTAAATCGTCCACATAGCCAAGGCTACGTAAAGCACGTTCATCATCCGCCCAACCCGCTTTTACTTTCACCCAAAGTTCAAGATGAACTTTGTTTTCAAATAAATCTTCCATATCCATGCGGGCTTCCGTACCGATTTTTTTGATTTTAGCGCCTTTATTACCAATCACCATTTTCTTCTGGCCTTCACGTTCAACCAGAATCAAACCGTGAATATCATATCCACCGCGATCGTTAGTAACAAATTGTTCAATTTCAACCGTCACAGAATAAGGTAATTCTTCACCTAAAAAGCGCATCAATTTTTCACGAATAATTTCTGACGCCATAAAACGTTGAGAGCGATCAGTAATATAATCTTCTGGGAAATGATGAATGGCTTCAGGTAAACAGTTACGCACTATTTTAGCAATAGTATCGACATTCATGCCTTTTTCAGCACTAATCGGCACTACATCTAGAAAATCCATTTGTTGACTTAAAAAACCAATATGTGGCAGTAACTTGGTTTTATCTGTAACGTTATCAACTTTATTAATCGCTAATAGCACAGGACAACGTAGTGATTTTAATTTGTTTAATACCATTTCGTCATCAGGCGTCCAATTGGTTCCTTCGACAACGAAAATAACCAGTTCAACATCACCAATAGAGCTACTTGCTGCACGGTTCATTAAACGGTTAATGGCTCGCTTTTCTTCAATATGCAAGCCTGGGGTATCCACGTAAATAGCCTGATATGCACCATCAGTATCAATACCCATGATACGGTGACGGGTGGTTTGTGGCTTACGTGAAGTAATAGAAACTTTCTGCCCCAATAATTGGTTCAGTAATGTTGATTTCCCTACATTAGGGCGACCGACTATCGCAATAAATCCGCAATAGGTTTGTTCTTCGCTCATTCAAGCTCCAATTGTATTAATGCCTGTTCAGCAGCGGCTTGTTCGGCTTTACGACGGCTTGTACCCATCCCTTTAACAGGTTGGTCGATACCGCTTATCTGACAATGGATCGTAAACTCTTGGTCATGAGCTTCACCACGTACTTGTACAACAACATAAGAAGGTAGTGGTAAATGACGTCCTTGCAAATATTCTTGCAAGCGAGTTTTAGGATCTTTTTGCTTATCACCCGGACTGATTTCAGCCAAGCGATTCTCATACCATTTTAAGATGATATTTTCGATATTTTGAATATCACTATCAAGAAAAATAGCACCAATTAACGCTTCTACTGTGTCGGCCAAAATAGATTCGCGACGAAAACCACCGCTTTTTAATTCTCCCGGCCCTAACCGTAAACATTCACCGAGTTCAAATTCACGTGCTAGTTCAGCGAGGGTATTACCACGCACTAAGGTTGCACGCATCCGGCTCATATCCCCTTCATCGACACGAGGGAAACGATGGTAAAGCGCATTAGCAATGACATAACTTAGAATTGAATCACCTAAAAATTCTAAGCGTTCATTATGTTTACTACTTGCACTACGGTGAGTAAGTGCCTGTAAAAGTAATTCATTTTGTTTAAAAGTATAACCCAGTTTTTTTTGTAACTGGTTAACTAATAGAGTATTCATGTGCGATCAATTTCCATTACTTAATTTGAAGCACACGCAACAAACCTGTTTAAAAACAACGAGATATTATCGGGTTGAATAACAGAACTGTTGCGTTTGCACTGGCTCCTGTTTATACAGGAGCCAATCATGTTTAAAGAAGTGGCATATTCTACACTGAGATAGAAAGGAATGCTGTAGCTATTTTGTTAAAAATTACTTAATGCCACCAATACGGCTGAAACGAACACCTGTAGGCCATTCATTTTCTTGTTTCTCGAAGCTCATCCAAATCGTTGTGGCTTTACCGACTAAGTTTTGCTCAGGCACAAAGCCCCAGAAACGACTATCTGAACTACCATCACGGTTATCACCCATCATAAAATACTGACCTTCAGGGACAATCCACGTACCTTGAGGTAATCCCGGTTGAATAAATTCAGGTACAGTAACATCTCCCGGAATAGTCATAATACGATGAGAGACATCACCAATCGTTTCAATTCTCTCTTCTTGGCGAAATTGCGTAGCTGTAGAAATTGGCTCTTCAATCGGAATCGATTTCATACCGCTAATACGTTGACCACCAGGTACACTTTGTAACAGTAATGTCCATTCACTAGGATACGCTGTACCATAGGTTACCGCTATTTCATCATCACATATTGCTTTATTACAATTTGGGTAAATGTGTAATTTCTTCGACGTCATGTCATACACTATTTTATCCCCCGGTAAACCAATCACCCGTTTAATAAAGTCAGTTGATGGATCACGTGGGTATTTAAATACCGCAATATCACCACGTTTAGGTTTACCCGTACTAATCAAGGTTGTTTGTGTAATAGGATCTTTTAATCCATAAGCAAATTTTTCAACCAAGATGAAATCACCGACTAATAAAGTCGGCATCATCGAACGAGATGGGATCTGAAACGGCTCATACACAAAGGAACGCAAAATCAATACAATCGCCAATACAGGAAACAGAGAGCCTAATGTCTCTGCCCAGCTTGGTTTATTAATCGATTTTGCTAACTCTTGCTGATCCTCACTTCCCTGCGTTAACTCTTGTAAACGTTTTAACTTCGCTTTGCGGGCTGGCTTTAATTTAAAACGATCTATACACCAAAAAATACCCGTAATTAGCGTTGCCAACGTTAGGATCAAGGCAAACGTGCTAGCCATATTTTCTCCTTAAATTATTTATCTTTACCAACATGCAGTATGGCTAAAAACGCTTCTTGTGGTAACTCGACATTACCAATTTGCTTCATACGTTTTTTACCTTCTTTCTGTTTCTGCAACAGTTTTTTCTTACGGCTAACGTCACCACCATAACATTTAGCTAATACGTTTTTACGTAACTGTTTAACAGTTGAACGAGCAATAATATGATTGCCAATTGCAGCTTGGATCGCAATATCAAACTGTTGACGTGGAATGAATTCTTTCATTTTTTCCACCAACTCACGTCCACGATACGGTGCGTTATCATTATGGGTGATTAATGCAAGTGCATCGACTCTCTCACCATTAATTAAGACATCAACACGTACCATGTTGGAGCCTTGGAAACGCAGGAAGTTATAATCTAACGAAGCATAACCGCGAGAGGTTGATTTTAAACGGTCAAAGAAATCTAATACCACCTCAGCCATCGGAATTTCATAAGTTAATGAAACCTGATTACCATGATAGACCATATTAGTTTGAACGCCGCGTTTTTCGACACATAAAGTAATCACATTACCTAAGTATTCTTGCGGTAGTAACATATGACATTCCGCAATAGGCTCTCTGATCTCTTCAATATTGTTCAGTGCCGGCAGTTTTGATGGGCTATCAACCATGATGATATCACCATTGGTCATTTCCACTTCATAAACTACTGTTGGTGCTGTGGTGATCAGGTCAAGATCATATTCACGCTCTAAACGCTCTTGGATAATCTCCATATGGAGAAGGCCTAAGAAACCACAACGGAAACCAAATCCTAATGCGGATGAACTTTCCGGCTCATAAAAGAGTGACGCATCATTTAAGCTTAATTTTCCTAATGCATCACGGAATGATTCATAATCGTCAGAACTGACCGGGAATAACCCCGCATAAACCTGTGGTTTGACTTTTTTAAAGCCCGGTAATGGTTTGTCTGCAGGCTTCTGTGCGGCTGTTAATGTATCCCCAACAGGGGCACCAAGAATATCTTTAATACCGCAAACTACCCAGCCTACTTCACCACAACTTAGCGATGTTGTATCAACTTGCTTAGGCGTAAAAATACCAATACGGTCGATATTATAAACTTGCCCTGTACTCATCACTTTGATTTTATCGCCTTTGTTGACTTTACCGTTTTTGATCCGGATAAGTGAGACAACACCAAGGTAATTATCAAACCAAGAGTCAATAATAAGTGCTTGTAGAGGCGCGTCAGGATCGCCTTCTGGCGCAGGTATTTCTTTCACCAGACGTTCAATCACTTCTTTTACACCCACGCCGGTTTTAGCAGAACAACGCACTGCATCGGTCGCATCAATACCGACAATATCTTCAATCTCTTCAGCGACACGCTCAGGCTCTGCGGCAGGTAAGTCAATTTTATTCAATACCGGAACGACAGTAAGATCCATATCTATCGCCGTATAACAGTTTGCTAATGTTTGGGCTTCAACCCCTTGCCCTGCATCGACAACCAGTAAAGCACCTTCACAAGCGGCAAGAGAGCGAGAAACTTCATAAGAGAAGTCAACGTGTCCTGGCGTATCGATAAAGTTAAGCTGATAAACTTCACCGTCATCAGCGGTATAATTGAGTGTTACGCTTTGTGCTTTGATGGTGATACCACGCTCACGCTCAAGATCCATAGAATCAAGAACCTGCGCAGCCATTTCACGATCTGTTAAGCCACCACAAATTTGAATAATTCGATCTGATAGCGTCGATTTACCGTGGTCAATATGTGCGATAATGGAAAAGTTACGTATGTTTTTCATTCTGAAATTATTTTTCTCTATTGCTTTGCTCTATAAATCTGGCTTTAGCGTCGTTCATGGACACAAAGCGAAAACTCTATATTGCAGGAGTTATGATTGATGACGCATTCTACACACTAGAGACATTATACTCAAAGAAACGTTCATCAAACACAAACATTTATGATAAAGCTTACCTTTATTTATGCAGCGTAACTGCACTTTCACTAGATAGAAATTTGATTTTTATCTATCAATAAAAAAGATCAGAACCATAAAATAAGTTTAATAACAAAAAATGGAGCCTATGCCCCATTTTTTATCATATTCATTCTTTATTATTATTCTTGATATTGTACTTGCAATTCATTAGGTGGAAGTCCTATTTGTAAAATAATAGGTTCAAATCCTTCATCTTTACTCCACCAGCGGGCAATATTTTTAGCTAATAAGAAGCCTAACACTCCCCCCACTAAACCACTACAAAAAATAGCCAACTCACTAGAAAGCCACAGACTGGCTATCCCTGCAACGATAAATAATCCCAGCAAAGGAGTAAGATAAACCAACATAGCGGAACGAAGTAAACTATTTTCTGGTATACCAACTTCCACTTTTTGCCCCACCACTAAAGGTTGTTCAACAGGAAGTTCTAACTGATGAACAGTTTCAGGGCCTATTTTATTTAATAAATAAGAACCACAAGCTGCTCGAGCTTGGCAACTCCCGCAACCGGACGATGAGCCATAACGTAGTAAAGCCCTCCCTTGTTGCCAATGTACGACTGTTGCCCACTCTTTAACCATAACTTATACCTTTTACTTTTTGGTAAACACCACACTGTTGACGATTTTCTGTGCTGTTATAAATGGCAATTGTCCAATAAAGGTAATTTCATTGCCATCTTTATCATAGGTATAAATTGTATTACGACCATATCTCAATGCTTTATCACGTTCGGGGGAATTTAATTGCTGACCACTTTTGTTAACATAAATGGAGAAATCGAATAAGCCGTCACTATATAAAATAGATTGACTAAATTCATTTTCAGCAATTTGATGATTGCTACGTTTTACCTCTTTAAATCCTTCTGGTAACGTTGTCACACGCCAATTGTAATTCAGTGCTTGAGTGGCTTTGGGGATCAACAATAGCGGGGGCATATTCACTTTATTGAGTGAATCTAACTCACTGATGATTTCTTTATTTTGATTAGCGGTGATCACCCGAAATTGTTCAATAACGTCATTATTTTTATCAAGCAGATCAACCCTTAATGGCAAATATCTCTCTTCATCAATAAATAAGACATATTCATAACGGTCATTATTTTTTGATAGCACACGAACAACACGACTTGGAATGTCGCCGATATGCGTTCTTCCCGCATCAATAAAATTGTAATACTCAGCGAGTTCAGCAAAATTTTGATAAATGATAGCAGGGAGATAATCAACGATATGTTCATTACGCAAACTAAACGCATCTAAACCTGGTTCAAAATAACTGATTTCATTCCCTCGTTGCACGATTTCTCGACGAGTGCTATCCATCTGCATTAATTGTGCCACAGGTTTACCATCGACAAGTGCATGACGATAACGAATAGGAACAATACCTTGAGAATTGATATTAATAAAAGATAATTCGTAAGTAGCGGTTTGCGTTGTATTACCCATCTTTTGCAACAAAGCCTCGGCATTTCCTATTTGAGGTTGTGCCAAGGCTTGTGTTGGTATTGATAGGTAACCCGCTAAAAGTAAAGCGGATAACCATGATTTTTTCATTACGACTCTATTGTTCCTACACGTAATTATAAATTGATACCACAATGATTACTGAGCCTGTTGCTGAGTTGTGTTTTGCGATGCTACAGGCACTTCATCTTGTGGTGCATTGTAGATACGGCGATCTAACTCATACTGTTGCAACATAATTCCAAGGCGTTGATTACGCTCTTGTAGACGTGTTTGTTGATTTTGGCCTAAATTATCACTTTGTAAATTTAAGCTGACTGGTGCTCCATTCCCCATAATAGGTTGAGTATTAAACACCGGCGTATCAACTTGGAAATCCTCAGCGCTATTGTTGCCATTATATTGCTGAACACCCACAATGACAGCTAATGACACACAGGCAGCAACACCAATTTGTGTTAACTGGCTAGCCCAAGGACGTAATTTTTGTAAGAAAGAGTGCTGACGCCATTGAGAAGGCGCAGGTTGCTGCTCTTGCTGTTGTTCAGGACTTATGCGGACTGGCTCATTTTCTAAAGCGAGTGCTACGCGACTTGCGATATCAAAGTGGATAACCTCTCCTACATCACCACGCATTGCATCACGAACTAAGTGGTAACGTTGCCATGTTTCTTTCATAGATTCATCACGGGCAATCGATCCCATTAATTCTTTATCAAGAACTTCGCCATCCATAAATGCAGAAAGTTTCTCTTTTTGCATGTAAAAGTACCCTTCAGTAAATGAGGGTTCAGCCATCTTATAACTCTTGTATTAATGGTTGAACCTTATTATCAATAGCTTCTCGCGCCCTAAAAATACGTGAACGAACTGTACCTACAGGGCAATCCATAATAACGGCTATCTCTTCATAGCTTAAGCCGTCAAGTTCCCGAAGTGTAATAGCAACCCTTAAATCTTCGGGTAACGACTCTATGGTTTGAAAAACTACTCTCCGTAACTCTTCAGACAACATTAAATTCTCAGGGTTCGAAATTTCTTTTAATGCATTTGATGTTTCAAAATTTTCAACATCACTCGCATCTAAGTCATTTGAAGGCGGACGCCGCCCTTGTGCTACCAGATAATTTTTAGCTGTATTCACAGCGATGCGATAAAGCCATGTATAAAATGCGCTATCACCACGGAATGATCCAATAGCTCGATAGGCTTTTATAAAGGCTTCTTGTGCAACATCTGGCACATCACCCTGAGGTACATAACGGGAAATCAGACTTGCTACCTTGTGCTGATAGCGGATAACTAGCAAGTTAAACGCTTTCTGGTCACCCAGTTGTACCTTCTCGACCAACATTTGGTCCGTTAACTGCTCGCTCATTAGAGATGGACTCTCCCGAAGTCAAGCCTCAAACTATTTTTCAATGACTCCGTCATATTACTCTCGTTATTCCTTCTCGTTTTTATGAGCTACTTACGTTAGAGCATTAAAATAGAATGAAGTTCAATTCAATTATAATAATAAGAGATGAATCACAAAAAACTGTCGTTGTAATCACCAACCAATCTGCAATTTGCCAAGAAAAAAGCGATAACACAATGTGATAATTTAAATATATACCTTTATTTACAACAATATATACAATCTTAAACAATGTAATATTAACGGCAACATTAGTCTTTAATAATATAAATAAAAATCAGTGACCCAAGATTGGAACTGGGTTGTGTAATGACCGTCATTATTGCGGATAATCAGCTCTTCAATATTACATGGTTTAGTTTCGCCTTGATACTGTCTTTGAAAGGCTAGCAATATGCGATGGTAAGGCTTATCTGCACTATCTTTAATATTAACTCGCTGTACGACATTCCACCCTTTTCTTTGTGAGATTTCAATAAACTGTTCACCGATTAAATAGGGTAACACCACACAAAATAGGCCTTCATCTGTAATAAGCTGTTGTGCATTATCAAGCAAACCTTCATGGGTCAATGTTTTCGTATAACGGGCTTGCTCGCGCTCTTGGTTACGGCATGCAACCGCTGGCTCAAAATAGGGTGGATTACTCACAATAAGATCATAGCGAGTTGGCGCTTGTTGCGCATATTGATAAATATCATGATGATAAATATGGATTAACGAACTCCACTGTGATTGTTGCGCATTTTCACGCGCCTGTAATGCGGCATCTTCATCAAGTTCAATACCATCAATACGCTCAACCTGCGGGGCACGTTGCGCTAACATCAAGGCAATTAATCCACTTCCTGTACCAATATCGAGCACCGTTTTTGCTTTAGTGATAGGCGCCCAAGCACCTAATAAAACGCCATCAGTACCCACTTTCATTTCACACTTATCATGAGCGACAAAAAATTGTTTAAATGTAAACCCGCCTTTGCGTAAACCTGCTTTCTTTACTTTCTTTTGCTTCATTGAATCGCTCTAATGATTTGTATAACTCTTTCTATTCTTAGAATGAATGCAATCCATATAATAGAAAAAGCGATATATGGTAAGATAACTTTTTTGCTACCTCTATCTTAACATTAAACGCTTTATATTCGATGCTTGCTTATTGACTTTAAGCCTAAAAAACAACACATAGCTGAAACAATCGATGATATATAATGTGATAGCGGTAAATCCTCTGGCTTTTAACAGAGGATAATGTCAAAATCCGCGCCCTAAATAGAGGTATACAATGACAGCCACGACATTTTCCAGTCTTGAACTTGATGAAAGTTTATTGACCGCATTAGAAGAAAAAGGATATCAACGTCCTACTGCTATCCAAGCAGAAGCTATCCCTGCCGCAATGGAAGGACGTGATATATTAGGCTCTGCACCAACGGGTACAGGGAAAACAGCGGCATTCTTACTTCCTGCTATTCAACATTTACTTGATTATCCACGAAAAAAATCAGGGCCGCCTCGTGTTCTGATCTTAACTCCAACCCGTGAACTTGCTATGCAAGTCGCTGATCAAGCAAAAGAATTATGTGCTCATACCCATCTAGACATCGCCACTATCACCGGCGGTGTTGCTTATATGAATCACGCAGAAGTTTTTAGTGAGAACCAAGATATTGTTGTTGCCACAACAGGTCGCTTATTGCAGTACATCAAAGAAGAGAACTTTGACTGTCGTGCTGTTGAAATGCTGATCCTCGATGAAGCTGATCGTATGTTAGATATGGGTTTTGCTAACGATATTGAAACTATTGCTGGGGAAACTCGTTGGCGTAAACAAACATTACTCTTTTCAGCCACATTAGAAGGCAATGCTGTGATTGATTTTGCACAGCGAATTCTTAATGAACCGGTTGAACTGAACGCTGACCCTTCTCGTCGTGAGCGTAAAAAAATTCAACAATTTTACTATCATGCAGATAATCTTGACCATAAAACTGCCTTACTTGCACATTTACTCAAACAAGAAGAAGTTAAAAAATCGATTGTTTTTGTACGTAAAAGAGAGCGAGTCAGAGAGTTAGCCGCAGCATTAGAAAAACAAGGTATCAAAGCCAGCTACCTTGAAGGCGAAATGGCTCAAACACAACGTAACGAAGCGATTAAACGTGTAGAGTCTGGCAAAATGCATGTGCTGATTGCGACAGATGTGGCGTCTCGAGGTCTTGATTTAGAAGATATCACCCACGTCTTTAACTTTGACTTACCGCGCACAGCTGATGTTTATTTGCACCGTATTGGCCGTACAGGTCGAGCGGGTCGTAAAGGGACTGCCATTTCATTAGTTGAAGCACACGATTATCCGCTACTTGGTAAAATTAGCCGTTATATCCAAGAGCCGATTAAATATCGTGTTGTAGCCCAATTACGTCCAGTGACTAAAGCCCCTAGTCAAAAAGCATCATTTAAGCCTTCTAAAAAAGTATTAGCAAAACGCAAAGCGAAAAAAGTAGAAGAGAAAAAAAACGTAAAAGAGAAAGTACGCGCACGCGATCGTAAAAATATTGGTAAACGCCGTAAAACCGCTACTGATAAAACCACCATCACTGCGGAAAAAACTAATCATATAAAAACAGAGCAACAATAATCTGTCTTCTTTACGTTACTTTGAACCATAATAAAAAACCGTCGTTATTTAATAACGGCGGTTTTTTATATTATCTTCTTTATTTATAAACAAAAAAACCTGATATAAACATACCAGGTTCTATCATTACTTAATGATTTTTAGTGAAAATTACAGGCTTTCAGTGAAAGTACGAGTAATTACATCACGTTGTTGTTCTGGTGTCAGTGAGTTAAAACGCACTGCATAGCCGGATACACGAATAGTCAATTGAGGATATTTCTCAGGATTGTTAACGGCATCTTCTAATGTTTCACGGCTTAATACGTTAACGTTTAGGTGTTGACCACCTTCTACACGTACTACCGGTTTAGATTCTACCGGTACTTCACGGTATTCGATGTTGCCTAATGCATCACGGCTAACAACTTGGCCTTCTTCAAAGCCTTTTTTTGCACAAATACAACGTGCTTCGCCGTTTTCATCATCTAACAACCAAAAAGAATGTAATAAATCGTCGTTATCAGCTTTAGTAATTTGGATACCAGTAATCATTTCGACCTCCAATGTGGGCACAAAATCAAATTCTAATGGCATATCAGAATTTGGGTATTTGGTCTAACCAATGTTTCTGTTTACTTATATACCAGTATAAATGGCGTCATTCTTTGATAAATATCAATAAAATTGATAAGGACATAACGGGTAATGGTGCAAAGTCTTGTTTTAAATCAATAATTACAACCCATATAATTGCAATTTTTTTTGTAAATTTTCAAAAAATTTTTTAAATAACAATTAATTCGATTTTTTCGAGACGGAACATTTTCTTTCCATGGGTGAAATCGGTAAGCTTAGCCCCATAAGATATCAACAAGGATTTTATGTTATGACTACACCATTAACTTGGCATGATGTAATAGGTGCTGAAAAAGAAAAACCCTATTTTCAGCAAATTTTGTCTCAAGTCGCACAACAAAGACAAGCAGGCAAAATAATTTATCCTCCACAAGAAGATGTATTTAACGCTTTTCGCTTCACTCCCTTTGAAAATGTTAATGTTGTGATTTTAGGTCAAGATCCTTACCACGGCCCCAATCAAGCCCATGGGCTTTCCTTTTCTGTACGTCCCGGTGTTCCGGCTCCCCCTTCATTAGTTAATATGTATAAAGAGCTTGAACAAGAATACCCTGACTTCAAACGACCTAATCATGGTTATCTTGAGAGTTGGGCTCAACAAGGGGTATTACTACTTAATACTGTTCTTACGGTAGAGAAAGGCCAAGCTCACTCTCATGCTAACTATGGTTGGGAAGTTTTTACTGACGCGGTTATCGAACAAATTAATCAACGTCGTGAAGGCGTTATTTTCCTACTTTGGGGCGCTCATGCTCAGAAAAAAGGTCGTTTTATTGATACTAATAAACACTTTATCTTAAAAGCCCCTCACCCTTCACCACTCTCTGCACATCGTGGTTTTTTAGGCTGTGGTCATTTTAAACAAACCAATAATCTATTAGCGCAACAAGGACGCACGCTCATTAATTGGCAGCTTGATCCTATTAAATAAGCTAGTGATAAAAACACAAAACCGCACAAAAGTGCGGTTTACTTATCTCACGCCCTGACTTATTGGCGCATTGATATAAGAATTATGGCTCTTATTTCGATACCACTACCATTGCTGGACGTAATAGACGACCATTTAAGGTATAGCCTTTTTGCATCACATCAACGACATGGTTTGCTTCATGCTCAGGGCTATCAATTAATGTCATCGCTTGGTGTACTTCAGGATTGAAGGCGACATTTTTTTCTTCAACGACTTCAATACCAAACTTACGCACCGCATCTAAGAATGATTTCAGGGTTAACTCTAAACCTTCAATCATCGGTTTCATTTGTTCATTTTCATGATCAGCGGCAGATAAAGCACGCTCTAAATTATCCAATACAGGTAGTAGCTCATTAGAAAATTTCTCAAGCGCAAATTTATGTGCTTTTTCAACATCCTGTTGAGTACGACGGCGAATATTCTCAATTTCGGCTTGAGCACGGATCATCGCTTCACGTTCCGTTTTTTGTGATTGCTGCAACTGTTTTTCCAGCTCATCAACGCGTGCAAGCGCTTGAACTAACTCAGCTTGTGCATCAAACTCCGCCTGAGCGTCTTCGCTTTTCACTTGCTCTTGAGATTCATTCATTACCGATTCCATTCCTTCTTTTTCTTTTGAGACTTGCTCTTCATGTACGTTTTGTTCTTTACTACTCATGAATATCTCCGCGTAGTTTTAGTATTCATCTTCATATTTAGTTTATTATGGGGATCAATAAACGGGTTTCAAGGAATAGGCGCTAAACGAGGGTAAAAAAAAATGCCAGATAATACCGTAACGGAAGAAAAACAATTTAAATGCATTGGCATCGTCGGTCATCCCCGCCATCCTGAAGCACTTTCGACACATGAAATGCTCTATTATTGGCTCCTTGATAAAGGATATGACGTCATTATCGATACCCAAGTTGCTGAAGAATTAAAACTCACCGATGCACAAACGGGCGATTTAACACAAGTCGGCAAACTCGCTGATCTGGTTATTGTTGTCGGGGGTGATGGCAATATGCTAGGCGCCGCCCGTGTTTTATCGCGCTATAATATCAAAGTGATTGGTGTAAACCGCGGTAACTTAGGTTTTCTGACCGATCTTGATCCTGATAACGCATTACAACAATTAACTAATGTATTAGCAGGCCATTATCGTGAAGAAAAACGCTTCTTACTTGAAGCTCGCGTCTGTGCTGAAGGACAAAGAACACGGATTGGCACCGCCATTAATGAAGTCGTACTTCACCCCGGCAAAGTGGCGCATATGATTGAGTTTGAAGTCTATATTGATGATCGTTTTGCATTTTCACAACGTTCTGATGGTCTAATTATTACCACACCAACCGGATCGACGGCGTATTCACTCTCTGCAGGAGGCCCTATTCTTACACCTAATCTTGATGCGATTGCGCTGGTTCCGATGTTTCCCCATACGCTCTCTTCACGCCCTTTAGTCATTAGTAGCGACAGTCAAATTCGCTTAAAATTCTCACAAACCAATATTGATTATGAAGTCAGTTGTGATAGTCAGCTTGTGTTACCTATCAAAGAAGGGGATGAGGTAATTATTAAGCGGAGTCGACAAAAACTTAACTTAGTCCACCCAACTGACTACAACTATTTTAATACACTCAGCTCAAAATTAGGTTGGTCAAAAAAAATGTTCTGATTTTTGTGCCTCGCTACTTTACTGTATAAAAAACCAGTTTATACTGTATGTAATTACAGATATGTTTTTATACAGGAGAGGCACTATGCTGACTCAATTAACTATTAGTCATTTTGCCATAGTCCGTGAACTTGAAATCGACTTTTCTGGTGGCATGACCACAATTACCGGTGAAACGGGCGCAGGTAAATCTATTGCAATTGACGCATTAGGCTTGTGTTTAGGAAACCGTGGTGATGCTAATATGGTTCGCCCTGGTGCCACTAGAGCGGATTTATGCGCACGATTTTCACTCTCTGATACTCCTTCCGCCCAGCGTTGGTTAGAAGAACATCATCTTGACGATCATAACGAATGCCTATTAAGAAGAACCATTGCAGCAGATGGCCGCTCTCGTGGTTTTATTAATGGTACTTCTGTCCCTTTGTCTCAACTAAGAGAGCTTGGCTCATTGCTGATCCAAATTCATGGGCAACATGCTCATCAACAACTATTAGAGCCTCGCTACCAAAAACATTTACTTGATATCTATGCTAATGAACCTGCTTTATTAAAAAAGATGAAAGCGGCTTATCAAACCTGGCATCAAAGTTGCCAAACCTTAGCGACTTTTCAACAACAATCTTTAGAAAGAGAAGCAAGGCAACAACTGATTGATTATCACTTAAAAGAGCTTAACGAGTTCCAACCTGTTGCGGGGGAATACCCTGAATTAGATCAAGAATATAAAAGGTTATCTAATTGTGGTCAATTTCTGACCTTGAGCCAAAATAGTTTACAGATCTTAAGTGATAACGAAGAACAAAATATTTTAAGTATGCTGAATGTGGCCAAACATGAGATCAGCGAACTTTCCACAATGGAGAGCCAATTTAATTCACTGTTAGATATGCTGGAAGAAGCAAGTATTCAAATTAGCGAAGTGAGTGATGAACTACGCCACTACAGTGATCGTTTAGAAATGGATCCTAACCGTTTATTCGAATTAGAAAAACGTATTTCCAAATATATTAGTCTATCTCGTAAACATCGTGTCACCCCTGAAGAGCTATATGAATTGCATCAACAATTAATTGAAGAAAAAGAGGCACTATTACGCCAAAATGATGACTGTGATGCATTAATGGAACAAGTTAAAATTGATCATGCAGCTGCATTGGACGTGGCAAAACAACTTCATCAAATTCGTCAACAGTATGCACACGAATTAAGCCAGTTGATTACCAATAGCATGCATCAATTATCAATGCCTCATGGCTATTTAACTGTAGATACATTGTTTGATGAAAATGTCTTACAAATTGATGGTGCGACAAAAGTTGAGTTCAATGTCACCACCAACCCGGGGCAACCTCATCAAGCTCTCTCTAAAGTTGCATCTGGCGGTGAGCTATCACGTATCGCTCTTGCTATCCAAGTGATCACCGCAAAAAAAATGGATACACCCGCGCTGATTTTTGATGAAGTGGATGTTGGTATTAGTGGACCAACAGCAGCTATTGTCGGTAAATTATTGCGTGAATTAGGCGAATCGACACAAGTTATGTGTGTTACTCACCTACCGCAAGTAGCAGGTTGTGGTCATCAACACTATTTTGTTAATAAAGAGACTAATGGTGAAGAGACAGAAACCACCATGAAGCTGTTAACTAAAAAAGAGCGTTTACAGGAGTTAGCCCGCTTATTAGCAGGAAGTGAAGTGACTAAAAACACCCTTGCTAACGCAAAAGATCTGCTGGCAGCCTAACGATTAACAAACTTTTATCGATATTTAGGGTCTTAGGCAGAGCGTGAAAGGTTTTCAATTGCTGCATTGTCGATTATCATCGTCACTATGACCCTAAAAGGAATGTAATAGCCATGCGTTTTAAACTGTTAAAAGTTGCCGCCTTATCTTTAGTCGTAATGACTTCAGGTTGCTCGATGTTCGAAAGACTGGTTTATCACCCAGATATCAATCAGGGTAATTATTTAACACCAGCCGAAGTCGCCAAAGTTCAACAAGGAATGACACAGCAGCAAGTTCAATTTGCCCTCGGAACACCTATGCTGAAAGATCCTTTCGGAACTCAAACTTGGTATTATGTTTTCCGTGAACAGCCAGGCCATCAAAAAGTGCGTCAAGAAACTCTGACACTGACATTTGATAATAATGGCATACTGACTAAGATTGACAAACAAGGTGATATGCCGAGTTTTTCTAATCAAACCAGTAAAGACTAATCTCACTATACGATTGGCAAAAACGAAATTGCACCCCATTTGTAATTCAACAATGGGGTGTGTTTTATGACCAACATATCGGCGCAATCAATGAGATACAATGATTTGATTATGACGTGGTGAAAATGTTAACTATTCAGTTTTTTGGCGTGCTTTTTCAGCGCGTTTACGGCGCATCTCTTTAGGATCAGCGATTAACGGTCGATAGATTTCAACGCGATCGCCATCACGCACATTATCACTCAATTTTGCAGGCCGACTATAGATACCCACTTTATTTTTAGTTAAATCGATATCATTACAAATCGTTAAAATATTTGAGGCAATGATTGCTTGCTCAACAGTATCCCCCAGTGTTAGCTCTACAGGGATAACATATTGTTTATCTGGTAACGCGTAGGCTACCTCAACCCATATTTTAGTCACGATAAATCTCTTTCGCTCTTTGAGTAAACGCCTGCACCATATTATTTGTTAAGTCTTTAAAAATACGGCCAAAAGCTAACTCAATTAATTTATTGGTGAACTCAAAGTCTAGCTGAAACTCAACCTTACATGCATTATCATCTAATGCGGTAAATACCCAGCCTCCGGTTAGTTTACGAAAAGGGCCATCCACAAGACGCATATCAACACGTTCATTGGTTTTTAAAAAATTATGGGTAGTAAATGTTTTACTGATCCCTGCTTTAGAAACCTGAACAGATGCAATCATTTCTTCTGGAGTGCTTTTGATCAGTTTACTTCCAACGCATCCTGGTAGAAAATCAGGATAAGTAAGAACATCATTCACTAGTTTAAACATTTGCTCTGCACTAAAAGGAACTAGAGCAGATCGACTAATCTGAGGCATAGTTATTCCTGTACGACAACACTGTGTGCGATCATATCATTGAACAGTGATTAAATAAAAATCTAATGGAATATAGCTTAAGTTTTACGCAATTGAAAAGAAAACAGACGCTTAAATGATTTCTTTCTATTGCTCATACAGTATAATGTGGAAATTATGACAAAGAAAAAATCACACAAACCCGGCTCTGCCACTATTGCACTCAATAAACGTGCTCGCCATGAATATTTCATTGAAGATGAAATCGAGGCGGGACTGTCGTTACAGGGCTGGGAAGTTAAATCACTGCGTGCGGGTAAAGCCAATATCAGTGATAGCTATGTAATCATGCGTGATGGTGAGGCGTACCTGTTTGGTGCCACCATTACACCGTTAAACGTTGCCTCTACTCATGTTGTTTGTGATCCGACACGTACGCGTAAACTGTTATTAAAACAACGTGAATTAGCTAATCTCTATGGCCAAATAAACCGTGATGGTTACACCGTGGTTGCCCTTTCCTTATATTGGAAAAATGCATGGTGTAAAATCAAAATTGGCGTAGCTAAAGGTAAAAAAGATCACGATAAGCGTGACACCATAAAAGATCGTGAGTGGAAATTAGACAAAGCACGGATCATGAAAAATGCTAACCGCTAAATTGCGTTAACTACTAGCAATAGCAGGTATTTTTCTGATATACTCACTTTCAACAACTTGGGGCTGATTCTGGATTCGACGGGATTTGCGAAACCCAAGGTGCATGCCGAGGGGCGGTTGGCCTCGTAAAAAGCCGCAAAAAGATAGTCGCAAACGACAATCAATATAAAGCACTAGCAGCTTAATAACCTGCCTAGAGCCTTCTCTCCCTAGCTTCCGCTCTTAAGACGGGGATAAAGAGGAGTCAAACCCAAAAGAGATCGCGTGGATGCCTAGCTTGGGGTTGAAGCGTTAAATTTAATCAAGCTAGCTTATTTGTGGCGTGTCTGTCCGCAGCAAGTAAGTGAATTTAAAGACTAGACTAAGCATGTAGTGCCGCGGATGTAGAAATTTCGGACGCGGGTTCAACTCCCGCCAGCTCCACCAAATAAAACAAGGGGTTACGTGAAAACGTAGCCCCTTAATTTTTAGAATGTCCACATTACGTCCACACAGAAAAAGATTAGCTATTTAATCAATACATCTAGTTGTTTCAATCCATACTGTTTAATTTTTCTTATAATCCTTTAAGAAGGTAATATTCAGTGAATACAAATGAAAAACCACCTAAATATAGTGATATATCAATACAACTCCCTGATGATCTAAAGGCTGATTTTCTGATAAAATGTAAACAAGCTGGCTTGGATGCTGGTGAAGTAAAATATTTTTCTGTTGGTGCGCCTAGTGTTTTGCGGGTGTTATATGAAACACTTACAAAAACCACAGTTATGGTGCCTAAGCTATTAGGGATATTAAAAATGTTTAACCAACAACGTAATATCAGAGTTGAAGTGTACACAGATAAGAAAATTATCGATTTAAAAGGTTATTCAGAAGAAGAAGCGCAACGCTTACTTGAGAAATGCGATGGTATTCGTCTTTCTCATCGTGAAGAAAAAAAATAAATTGATTCTTATAAAAAAATAAAAATCACTTTTAAACAAGTGGTTTTTATTTTATGTAGTTATATTGTTCTAAATTAACTGTCTTAATATATGTTAAAATACCTTTTTTTACATAAGGTGATTTGGTTTTAATATATTCAATTAAAAACTCCAACATTCTTTTTTGCGTTATTCTTAATGAATGATGTTCTATCTCTATATTAAATACTGTAATTTTAGTTGATGGTGGTGTTCTTTTATCACTAATAATATATTTTGATTTCTCAACACATTGAATCAATTTACAATATATAACATCAAGAGTATCCTTATCATCAGCAGAAATAACTATATCATCCATATACACACTTATTTTTACATTTTTTTTATTAAATAATTCTAATAATACATTTCCTAAATAACTTTTATGTAAGCAAAGAGTTGCTAACATAGGTGATTGTAAAAAACCAAAAGGCAAAATATGAGCTAACCTTGAGTCTGTTGGGTTTTTTATTGTAGACATTTTCGCTATATTACGAGCTTGCTCATATGAGTAAAATTCTTTTAACGCTCTAGAAACACGACTTCGACTAGTTGAATTAAAAAAACCTTTAAGATCAATATAAGCAAAATAATAGCTATCTAAATGAACTTTTAAAGCTTCAATATGTCCACCTTTTCGAAAATGATAAAAATATACAGGAGGAGTCCATTTAGTAGATAAACTATTTAATATTTTTATACCTTCACTTCTTGTTAACTCAGAAGGTACATAAACCCATTTATCTTTCTTAAGCTCAAATTTATGAATCCAACGTTCTTGATAATTCTTCATCGTTTTTTTTATAGTAGAAGACCATGCTAATGAGGTCGTAATGTTTGATGACAAAATCGATTAAATTATCAGCTAATGAAATGCTAGCATCAACTAATTTAATGATACCAATCATCAAAAAAATTCGCTCATTAGCTAAGCCATAATTTATTTTCATAAATATATTCTCCGAAATACCCTGACGATACTTAGCGCAAGCGCATGGTCTAGACTAAAAACAATACACACTTAGGAACAACTTGTGACAACTTTGCGACGAGTTTGCGACAATTCGTCGTAACCTAAGGCGACTATTAACATTCCACTAAGTGTGGCAAAAGTTTATTTCAGAGTGAGGCCAAAAAGCCTAACGTCAGGTTAAGTTAATAATATATAATTTCAGTAAATGATCAAATAACTTAAAGCTACTTAATTGATTTTTCATAAAAGTTTATTTTTAGGTAATACCCATCTTTTTTTAACCTTACCACGTAAAACAATAATTATCTTTACTTATCAATTAATTAAAATAAAATTTAGTTGCTTCCCTTATCCCTCAAACTGAAATCACCTGAAATCTTTTACAATCATTTCAGTTTGACACCTATGCAAAGCCCCCTATCCCCGCGCGCCCTCGCGATATGTTTTGTAAAAAATTCAAACTGAAATAATTTTTAGATCCAAATTGTGCAGGCGGGTGCGGAGTAGTGCGTTTTACGTGGCGAATGATTTTATTTCGTGGGTATTGCGCGCGCTGAGCCACGCGCTATCGATGCGATCCATTTTTAGCTAATGCAAATGTATTGTGAGTATTGAACGCCTTAGCGTGGCGTAGAAGTGGTTATATTGAGTGACTAGTCCTGAAAAGTTGTCAACCTATATCAGGACTAGTCACCATAATCTCAAATAAATAAAAAATCCTAGGTTATTTTTTCTTCCAATACACTGTTGGATCGATAGCAAATGGGTTAGGTTTTAATCTAACCATTTTTCGTCCATTAGTATTATCGAACCATTTATTCAATCCAGTAATTTGAGACGGAGTCAATGCTAGTTTAGCATGAAGATAACTCCGTAGACTTTCAACATAGCTTAAATCCTTTTCCTGATTATCTTGAATAAATTGATTGATCCAAAATTCACAAGCATAAAAAGCCTGCAAATTTTTAAGTGAATATTCTGGAAAAGAGTTACTGTCTATTAATTTGTACAAAAAAATAAAATCGTTATCTGTTAAGCTAGCCAATTGATATCGTCTATAAATAGCATCGAGTTTGCTGTATTTAATTTTAGGGATACTTTGAAGTTTTTGAACACGCAATAACAGATATGCGATAGCGTTTTGTTTGCTATGTTCATCTATTGTAGAAGCAACTCTCACTTTCCCGTTGTTACCTTTAAGCCGAGAACTTGGTGCTGCCCCATCGTCTTCACTATCAGGTTCTAAACATCCCTTCGTCAGATCAGGAACTTTTTCCTCTGGATTACTAACATAATCAGGATTGCGCGCGCAATTAGGACCGGAGAACCTTTCGTTACCTTCATTATCAACAACGACATATCCCTTACCTGATGTGATATAGTGCGTTTTGCTACCGAAAACACAAGCACAACGCTCAGTGAAATCAATACGAACAACTTTCCATAACATAGAGCTACTCCCATGGTAATAGAATTCTTGCCTTATATCCCTCTACCCAATTCGATTCTAAAGAGTGTAAATGTTGCGCCTTCATCATAACTGACAACCTCACCTCTTATTTGATATTGCAAAAAGCAAGACTCAATCGCTTGGGCCATTAAGCCTAGTTCTTGAGGTGACCAGCAAAGCTCAGAGGTATGAATAAACGGTTGTGCCATCAATTCCTCCCATCTAGGGGTGTTAATTCAGTAAATTAGAGTCACCTTCGATATTTCAGCGATTACCAATCACCCCAACTGATATTTCTTAAAGTTCTCGGCTTGTTCCAGTACACTTTTATATACTTCGTCATTGGCCACGGGTGGAAAGCCATAACGATGTAATAACAAAATCAAGTCAACTTTCAGCTTCGCTTTAATATCTTCCCGGTTGCTCCAGTCAGGGTATTGTGTGCTGTCATCGACAATAAGTTTCATGTCCTTAGCAAGTGCCAGCATTTTGTCGTCATCGTAGGTAAAATCGTATTTCTGGCACATATGCTGCAAAATATCGAGAAAGGCTTTCTCCTCCATATCGATGCCGATATCCTCAAACGACATCATTTCTGCCTTGATGTCATAAATCATATCCGCCATTTGTGCAGTGAAATCGTCGAACTCTTCGCCATTGAGCACATCATTTTCTTTGCGTTGGTTATACTGCTCAACCAATGCTTGGAAACGCTTGGAGAAATTAATTCCTTGCAGCTGATTGACCTTTTGGAAATCACTAATGGCCTTTTGGAGCATCTTTTGCAACAGTTGCATTTTGGTATTCGGCAACTTAATTTTATTGATACGAGCCATGTATTCATCATCAAAAATATCGATATTTTCAGCTTTTTCGTCCCCTAAAGTGAAGATCTCTTCCACGCCTTCGGCTTTAAGGGCTTCCGCTATCATCTCTCGCACTTTTTGATTCATCTGCGCCGTATCTGGGGCATCACCTTTGGTTAATTTATAGACTATAGAGCGTACAGCCAAATAAAAATGGATATGTTCACGTTCATCTTGGGTGATATCTTCACTGCCCACGCAAATATCATAAGCGGCTTTCAACCGCTTTACTAAGCCCATAAAGCGCAGTTCAACTTTCTTGGTTTGCAGGACAAACTCAGCCGCCCGATTAAGGCAGTCTAATTGCCGTGTTGGCGAGTCTGAAAAGTAATCGCGACTATCGAATTGATGAAATACCTGTGAAAGCAAATTGAGGTGATTACGGACTTCTACAATGGATTGCTGAACATCTTCAAAGTTAGATTTATCGGCTTTAGAATACATCGCCAGCGCCATATTCATACGGCTTTTAATCCCGATATAGTCAACAACCAGCCCCTTCTCTTTCCCCTCAAAACGACGATTCACTCGAGAAATGGTTTGAATAAGGTTATGCTTTTGTAGCGGCTTGTCGATATAGATGGTATCTAGCTCAGGCACATCAAAGCCCGTCAGCCACATATCCACCACAATGGCGATTTTAAAGTTGGATTTCGGGTTCTTAAACTGTTTATCTAACTCTCTGCGGTAGTCTTTTGTTCCCAGTAAGTTGTACATCGCCTCATGATCATCTTTCCCACGAGTCATCACCATATTGACCATTGGTAAAGGCATTAACTCGCTTTTCTCTTGTTCGGTGAGTTCCACACCGTCAATTGCCTGTTTCGCTTCAAACCACTCTGGCCGTTGTAATTTTAGGCTCTGATAAAACGCATAAGCAATATCACGGCTAGCACAAACCACCATCGCTTTCCCTTTGATGGTAGAACCTTCTTCTACTCGTTTTTCATAATGTTGCGCAAAATCTTTCGCTAACGTATCAATACGATCAGGATCACTCAAAATAGAGTTCATGTTCGCCATGGCTTTTTTGCTTTCTTCTATCTGATATTCGCTAGTGCCTTGGGCTTCACATTCTTGATAATAACGTTCGATCTCTTCCAGTTTGCTGTTATCAAGGGCAATTTTAGCCGCACGCCCTTCGTACACAATGCGCACGGTGATCTCATCATTTACTGATTCGGTCATGGTGTAGCTATCGATAGTTTCCCCGAAGACATCTAAGGTGGCGTCGATAGGCGTTCCGGTAAAACCGACGTAAGTAGCATTCGGCAGTGAATCATGTAGATATTTAGCAAAACCGTAGGTCTTTTTAACCGTACCGTCTTCTTGGTTGATGATAATTTTTTGGTCGAGATTGATTTGGCTACGGTGAGCTTCATCTGAGATACAGATAATATTACTGCGCTCAGAAAGCAGTTGGATATCTTCAGTAAATTTATGAATAGTGGTGAGGAATACCCCGCCACTAGCACGTCCTGCAAGCTTATCACGTAAATCTTGACGACTGGTGACAGGCACAATAATTTCATCGCCAATAAAGGCCTTTGCATTGCAAAACTGTTTTGCCAACTGTTCATCAAGATCGGTGCGATCAGTGATTAAAATAATCGTTGGGCTGGCAAAATCGACGCTTTTCATCAATAGACGCGCTAAAAACTGCATGGTGTAGCTTTTACCACACCCTGTGGCGCCAAAGTAGGTGCCCCCTTTACCACTACCACCGATATTTTCACCATCCGCAGTGATCTGTTTACGCTCTTTCTCAATGTTGTAATAGAGCTTACGAGCCGCGTAATACTGTGGGTAGCGGCAGCACACTTTCACTTCATGCTTACTGGTATCAGGGAAGAAAACAAAGTTTTTTAGTACGTCCAATAAACGAGCAGGGTGGAATAACCCTTCAATTAAGGTGTACAGGCCGTTGATGCCCTGCTTTTCCGTTGATTCGTTGCCGTTAATTTTACGCCATGCGTAGTAGAATTCATAAGGGGCAAATAGATTACCCATCTTGTTATTCACGCCATCGCTAAGAATACACAAGGCGTTATAGACAAATAACTTGGGAATATCGCGACGATAACGCACACAAAGCTGTGTCCATGCATCAAATAGCGTTGCCTCTTCCTCACGCACTGCCGATTTGAATTCAAAGACCACCAGCGGTAGCCCGTTGACGTATAAAATCGCATCAGGGATTCGCAGTTGCACCCCGTCGTCTCGCGCCTGACCTTCTATTTCTAACTGATTAACTAGCCGATAGCGATTATTATCTGCCACGGATAGCACTTCTTCCCCTGCAAATAATTTTACTAATTGGTCGGGCAAGGTTTGAGTATCGATAAGTTCGATATATAGGTCCTTTTGGTTGCGATCTTCACGCTTAAGTAAAAAGCCGTTACTGAGCCAATGGCAGAAGGTTTTGTTGCTTTGGTAGAGATCACTCGCAGGGAGAGATTGCAACTGCTGTACAATCTTAGTGATCTCACCGTCGGTGATGCCATCTGCTTGATACTGTTTAGCAAGATACTGGCGCAAATCATCCACTATCAATACTTCACTGTTGTTTTTGCGAGGAATAGTAATGCCGAGATAATGCGGATAGCAGGTTTGCCCAGCATTGTTTGTATGTTGTCCTAACAGTTCTATTATCGCCTGTTCCAATTTAGCTTCAGTGAAGATATGGCTCATATCAGTGGCTTCTTTTTTATTTTTAGCGAATTGTTTTAATTAAAATAGTTTAATTGATTCGATAACAAAAACCGCCTCACAATAAGAAAAATGTGAAGCGGTCGCATAAATTAGATGAGTGTTTCTTCTGGAATATCTATTTTTATATCACTCAAAGACAACTCGCCGGAGATAAGTTTTGGGAGGAGTGTGTCGCGGAGTTTTTCTAAGCCTCCCCTCTCTTTTGCATTTAACGTTGCTTTATTAAGATAACTTTTAATTATAACTGTATATTTCTCAATCACTTGAGAATCAGGTATAATCATTGAGATACTCTTAAACGTTTTCTTACTGATTTCAGCAAAGGTTGTACCACCAGCGATCCCTTTAATTTCATCCATCGAAGAATCCAACCAATAAAGGACATACTCCTGTGAAAGTCTTTTTGTTGTAGTAATTGCAATATATCCCTGATTAATCGCAACTGGAATTTTTGCCATAGCAAGGTAGCCAATAGGGGCTCGTGAAGACATCAATACTGTATTGATAGGAAGTAATCCAGATGTGATTTTTCTTAGTCCAAGTTCAGTGATTTTTCGCTCTGTATCGAGCATTATTTTCTCTTGGCTACCGGAAAGGTCTTTTGGAGATGTCCAGTGAATATTCCCCCTCTCCCAAAATTCTGGATTTGCAGTGCTTGGGGTAGAACCACCTTTTACAGTAAGTTCATCATCTACTGTTGATATTTGCCATCTCTTCGGCACCCAACCACCAAGTCCCAACGCAGACTCTGCACACTCTTCAAAAGAATCAGGAAATAACCGCCTAATATCCTCTGATAACGGTTTAAAATTACCACTTTCACGCACAGCTTTACGTATTTCAACCCGATGCAGTAATTCATCAGAGAAGCCTAAATCCTGCTCAAAAAAACCAGCATCTAGTGCGTTATCAACCACAGGATCAAAATCTACAAACCATGATTTAAATAGGGTTTGCGCCATTTGTTCTAGGGTTTGGTTGATTTGGCGGTTGAGGGTGATTTTGTCTTCAAAATTAGCAAGGATCTTACCTATACTTTTTTGTTCTTCTATATCAATGGTTGCCATCACATTGTATGGATAAACTGCATTTCTATTTAGAGATTTTTGTGCACTACCTGAATTAAATTTATCAAAATCAATCTGTTGAAGCATATAATAAATATATTTTTCATCATTCCCTTTGAAATCTGTTACATATAAGCACGTATTCAGAGGCCAAAAATCCGAATCAGAATAACTTACTACCCCCATTGAATTCCCACTACGGCCAATCACAACCCCAGGGCCTGTACATTTTGACACATTGTGCCATCCAGTTAATCCAGAGGAACCCATGACAGGTATTTGACCATTGACTCTATTTTGTGTGGGTAGATCATGACCTCTTTGTAAGGAGATCAATTGACCTAAAGGTATTTGTTGCCATTTACTCCCCATAACCCAACACCTCCATATTTTTACGGATAGCCTTATCCAACTCTGCCGCTTCATCCATCTGGCGATAAAGGGTTTGGGTTAGTTCCTGCATCTTGGTTTCAAATGCCACACCATCATCTTTAACCTCCGCAGCGCCCACATAGCGTCCCGGCGTTAACACAAAATCATTGGCCTTGATATCATCAAGGGTAGCAACTTTGCAAAAGCCTGCCTTATCTTGATACTGCTCAATACCGATTTCTTTGTCAGCAATACGACGTTTCAATTCACTTTCACTACTGCGCCACGCATGGAAGGTATCAGCGATAGTGGCGATATCCTCTGCGGTAAGCTCTTTTTGGGTACGGCTGATCATAGTGCCAAGGTGACGGGCATCGATAAACAAGGTTTCCCCTTGGCGATCACGATAACCATATTTGGCGCTGGCTTGTTTACTTTTACTGATAAACCATAAGCAAACAGGAATTTGCGTGGTAAAAAAGAGCTGACCGGGTAGTGCAATCATGCACTCAATACGATCATCTTCGATGAGTTTTTGGCGAATTTCACCCTCACCGCTGGTATTCGAACTCATCGAACCGTTGGCTAACACAAACCCCGCAACACCATCCTCACTCAGCTTAGACAGCATATGTAAGATCCACGCATAGTTAGCATTCCCTGTTGGTGGCGTGCGAAAGCCAGCAAAACGCGGGTCATTAGTCAGTTCGGCTTCATTGCGCCAATCTTTTAAGTTAAACGGCGGATTCGCCATAATAAAATCGGCTTTTAGATCAGGGTGTTGGTCGGCAAAAAAAGTATCTGCAGGGCGTTCCCCTAAATTGCCTGTTAGCCCCCTTACCGCCAAGTTCATTTTCGCCAGTTTATAGGTGGTGCTAGTCAGTTCCTGCCCGTAAATTGCAATATCTTTGCTTTTCCCTTGGTGGCTTTCGACAAACTTTAGTGACTGCACAAACATACCGCCGGAGCCGCAGCACGGGTCGTACACTTTGCCTTGATAAGGTTCGAGCATTTCAGCAAGTAATGTAACTACCGATTTTGGCGTATAGAACTCGCCCCCACCTTTACCTTCGCTGGCGGCAAAACGCCCTAAAAAATATTCATAAACGCGACCAACTAGATCTTCTTCCCCTACCCCACATTCCGTGGCGAGGGTATTGATGTTTTCAATGCTGTCGATAAGTGAAGCGAGCTTTTTCGGCTCTAGCCCTTGGCGAGAAAAGTAGTTATCGGGTAATGCGCCCGTTAAGGATGCGTTGCTTTTTTCGATAGTGGATAATGCAGTGTCAATAATCACCGCAATATCATCTTGTTTCGCACGCTCTTGGACATAAGACCAACGGGATACTTGTGGTAAAAAGAAAACGTTATCTTGTTGATAGAAAACATCCATATCAACAAAGGCTTCCTGACCATTCTTGATTAATTGGCTACGTTTGGCTTCGAATTTATCACTGATAAATTTCAGGAACACCAAACTGAGTACCACATGCTTATACTCAGAAGATTCAACACTGCCACGCAGTTGATTAGCAGTATCCCAAAGGGTCTCTTCAAAGCCTTTGGTTGTTTTCTTCGCGGGTGATTTAGCCATGTCGATAGATTCTCTTTTTTATCAGTTATTATCGGCAAGCGCTAAGTTAGCGTCGGTTATTTTTACGCTAACTGCCGATAATATATACAAAATAGGTTTGGTTAAGATTATCTCATAAAATCAGGTTGGTTTGGGTGGTAAAAGCTAAATTATATCAACCTAGATACCTAATATTTATTGCTGAGCATTAGGAGGGTAAAACTGATAATCAACAATATCTGCACCAATAGGCCCTGTTTTTGCTGTAACCCATACGGTTCCCGTATTTTCCTTGGTTTTCGATTTTGGATCTCTAATACACCAAAAAACCCATTCCCCTGTATAAATTTCTTTTATCCGTATACCATATTCACATTGAGGGGCTTTAAGACGTTCAGGCCCTGGCGAGACGATATGATATTGTGTTTGGTAGTGAATTGTTTGGTCTAATGATAAATAAGCAAGCACATTAAAAGTTGGAATAATTATCATAAGGCCAAGAAAAGCCCCCCAATAATAATCACTGATAACATACTTTGATGGGCGAAAGAAAGGGTGCCATATTCCCCCAATAATCCCTGTGAAAATAGCAAAAATAATAATAATCGTCCATTTAGGAAACCATTCAAATAATACAATGCTATCGCCTAAATAAAGCGACAAAAATAGATAAGCTAACCAAGAGCAGTACAGGATAACAAAGATGTAAGAAGGTAATGATTTTTTCTTGCTGCCTTTACTATATGATTTGAATTGGTATTCCATAAAAACCTTAATTTATTTCCCTAAATTAATTAGTTATAGTTCAAACTATCGACCTATTTATTGCCATAACCTTTCGTGAAAATAATAAGAACTATTATTTCAAACTCTAAAATGGCATCGATTTACTGATTAATTACATAACCAATACTGGAAAGTTTGGTTTATCAATGTCAGATAAAGTAAAAAGTGTGTTGCTGAACGCTAAAAACTATAATAAATCAGATGAAGAAATTCTACATCTACTTGTTCGAGAACTACAGTATGTTGGCGGTAGAACATTAGCGAATACGATCCCTCGTAACGGTATTAAATACGCCGAAATTGTAGATGATGCAGCCAAAAAATTTAAGATTAAATGCCCCAAATGGTTATATATTTATATCTATTTAGCTAAATCTTTTAATGCAAACAGACCTTGTTCTGCTACTATAGCTGTTTTATCGGATGCCAGCAATTGTGCTAGTTTAAACGCATCATCCCCAATATTTTCTAACTGCTTGGCTAATAATCTAGATCTGGCTAAGATGTCAGTGGCTGGGGAAAGACTATAATTTTTAGACATCTATCGAAACCATTGGATAATTGGACTCGACTAACTCCCCCAGCAATTGGAGTGAAGCGTTTTAATGCGTTTATTATCTTATCGTTTTTATATTGAAATACAAAACACTCTAAATAAGAGTATCGCATTATAAATTTCAACCATTAAATATAAACATTACATATCTATTAAAAATAAAAATTAAAGTTAAAATTAAAACTCCATTTTAAATTATCTTTTTTAGATAATATTAGATATTAAAATAAATTCAGTTTAAGAAAGTCTAAATTAGATATATTAAA
>NZ_KV791984.1:181201-183776 GCF_001808035.1 Proteus sp. HMSC14B05
CTAACTTAAAAATCAACGGTGATATTAAGCCCCCAACTTGTACTATTAATGGAGCAACACAAAGTGATGTGATTTTCGATTACGGAGTCATAAGCCCAACACTTATCCCTCAATCGACTGTCTACTATTATTCTGACATTGGAGTTCAAAATACAGTTACGATTGAATGTGATGCAAAAACATATTTAACATTTACTGCATCTGACACTTATGCTGATACAGAATTAAGTGTTAATAATACATCAGGCTGGTTTCATTTAGTTGATAAAGCAAATCCTGAAACCGCGGTTGGTGCAGCTTTCTTCGCATGGGATAATGTGACTGTCGATAGCAAACCTGCGTATATTTCACGAGCAAACGATGTGTCTATTACAGGAACCAGCTACAATAACGCCCTATACAAAGGGCCAACCAATGGTTGGACATCAGAAAAACAAACAAGCGTTGATAAAAACGCCCTGGCTCTAATTTCAGGTGAAATTTTCCAAGCAAGTTTTAGACAAGGAATGACAATGAGTACTTTTATTTTATCTAGAGATGAATTAAGTAAAAAAGGAATAGATTTATCTAATGGTTTAGATTTTATCGGGGAGGCTGTTCTCACTTTTAACTTTGGTGTCTAATTTTAAAGTAATTGATAATCACAATATCATTAATTTTTATATTGTGATTATCTTTTACGTTAAAAATTTAACAGTACTTAACAGTACTTAGCGCGCTATCAATGTTCTGAATATCAAATTAGTACATCATTCAATCAGGAACGATACATCAATACTTCCTTTATAAGTATTCGTAGGTATATTTCCATTGGCACAAAGGTTGAATGATAATGACTTATAAACAGTTCCCCCATTATATTTTCCCAAAGATTGTCCTGCATAAAACTCTAAGGCCTCGGCAGAATTGTTATTACATACTGCATTAGTTATTTTTTTAGCTGCATCAGATACCGTGATATAAGGTGCGACTTCTTTATCTTTCAAAGGGATATTGGGAGACATTGTCATCCCCGTTTTACTTGCATTGACTAGCTCATTATAGGGTTTTAATGTCACGTACATATTTCCTGAATGAGGGCAAGAGACAAGCATACTAGCGACACTTTGCTCAAGTAACTTGGCTGACTTAAAATTCTGTGCTAGTTGAGCGGCAAATTGTATATTTGTTGAGCTAGCAGGAGAAACATTACATGTTTTTAAGACGTGAATAGGACCATTACCAAATGAAAAAGGAACTGAAGATAGATCTGGATTAGCCCCGCCTGAGGTTGCTGTTTGAGCTGTAGTAAAATATATTGGAGCTACAAAATCGTAAATACCGGGTTTAACATGGCCTACTGCATAAATAGAATAAGAGCTTATTCTCAAGCTAGTATTACTTACACGTGATAAATTACCATACCAGCACATTGGGTGACGATAGACAAATTGATTAGAATATTCCTCTGTTCTAGAAATTTCTTTTCCTCGACGCAGGGTAATTCTTGTCGGGGAAGGTAATCCATTCTGATAATACAACGCATCGATAGATACTATTCCATTGATAGCTGCAACTAAATAATTTTCCCTATTTTCCTCTTCACTTACGTTTTTATTATATAATTTTAATCCGTACTCCCCCTCTTGACTTCCTGGGAATGGGAATAAAAAATTCTGCCATTGCGCACTGTTTTTACTACAATAATCTACAACATTATTAACACCTACAGCCGCTCCATAGTAATTACCACTACTACGAAGTGACATATATGATTGAGGAGGCGTTAATTCACCTATATACCCCGTTCCATTATCTGGAATAACAAGTGCTTTTGTTAGGAGAGGGAAAAACAGTGACAAAACAAAAAGACTGATTTTAATAGTTATCGTTTTCAATTTTCACCACCAAGCATAATGACAGATAGAACCATCTATATATTATTTATTATATGATTATTATTGATTTTTATCTCTAACAATAAGAATAAAAATCATTATTCCATATAAAAACTAAAATAAAAACAAAGTAAAGAAAAGCATTCTAAAAAAGAATCATTCCCGCTATTTTTAGTAAGATAATATTTTCAATAACTGTTAACAAACATCATTTTAAGATTTTCTCCTGCGTTCTTTTTTCACTTTCTATGCTTATTCCATTTCACGTATTCTCACCTTATAGCTTGATTGCTCTGACAATAATCTGCACACAAATGCACTTGAAAAAAAATAAAATAGCTATTAGCGATATAAAAGGTCTATTTTTAATTATCACTTTTAGATAATATTAGACATTAAAATAAACTCAGTTTAAGAAAGTCTAAATTAGATATATTAAAAATATATTCAGATATCATTAAATAAATAAACAAAAGGTGTATTATATAATATTGCTTTGTTATTTATCCTCTAAAAAGGAATAATGATATGAAAAAATTATTACTTAGCCTTACTATGCTGGCGATAATATCTACGCCAGTGTTGGCTAAATCCCCTGTAGCTAACTTAAAAATCAACGGTGATATTAAGCCACCAACTTGTACTATTAATGGGGCGACACAGCGTGATGTTATTTTTGATTACGGAGTCATAAGCCC
>NZ_KV791984.1:183796-229114 GCF_001808035.1 Proteus sp. HMSC14B05
GTCATAAGCCCAACACTTATCCCTCAATCGAAAATTTATTCTTATCCTGCCAGTATGGTTCAAAATACAGTTACAGTTGAATGTGATGCAAAAACATATTTAACCTTTGTTGCGTCTGATACTTATGATAATACAGAATTAAGCGTTAATAATACGTCAGACTGGTTTCATTTAGTAGATAAAGCAAATCCTGAAACTGCGGTTGGAGCAGCTTATTTTGCATGGGATAATGTGACTGTTGATGGCAAACCTGCGTATATTTCACGAGCAAACGATGCTGCTATCACAGGGACTAACTACTATAATGTCCTATATAAAGGGCCAACCAATGGTTGGACATCAAAACAACAGACAGAATCGGTTGATAAAGGCTCTCTGGCTCTAATTTCAGGTGAAATTTTCCAAGCAAATTTCAGACAGGGAATTGAAAGTAATCCTACTCAAACCTTTATTTTATCTAGAGATGAATTAAGTAAAAAAGGAATAGATTTATCTAATGGTTTAGATTTTATCGGGGAGGCTGTTCTCACTTTTAACTTTGGTGTCTAATTTTAAAGTAATTGATAATCACAATATAATTAAAATTTATATTGTGATTATCTTTTGCTATCAATAAGAACCCCTCAAAATTTAATATAATTAAGGACTTCTCATATAACATAAAATTATTTTTGTATTTCTTTTAAATAATCAGCAACACGATATTCAATATTTTTACGCTCAATGTCAGATAAAGAATAAAACATAGCGACATTATTCACATCATAATTTAATAGTAAACCATAATAATATGCTTCTTTCACATCACCTTTGAGTAGAAGTGCTTCATAAAGTTTGTCAAAAGAAGATATTGCAAAATTCATTTTTCCTAATCGAATATTCATATCTAAAATATAATCGTTATGATTTTTTAGTGTAGATAAATACACATTCACGAAAGGATCCTTACTTATGTATTTTGGTGCATTAGTATACATATTATTTAATTCAGAATACAAAAAATCATTTATTTCATATGGATAATCTAACGATAATTGATACCACTCAATAGCCTTATCAAGGTTTCGTTCAACTAAACACGGTGACTCTAAATAATAATCAGCAATGATACTAATACTAGAATATTTGTATTCATTAGAAGAGCTGTATTTACTAGGTTCTTCTCCTGTTGTTAGCCATTCTTTAAGATAGTAGTCTGCTTTATTGATATTATCTTTATCTTCACAGATATTTTGCATATAGTACCAATAAATTAACTCAGCCGCTTCTTTATTTCCTAAATCATATGCTTTTTTGGCATAAATTAAACTTCTTCCACTATCTTCAATACTATAAAATCTTGCTAATTCTAGTTGTTGTTTACTACTCTCTTTTTGGTTTAGTAAATAATCAAGTGTATTATCTCTTTTTTCCTTCCATCTTCTATCTATTTCATATTTTTCTGATTCCAGCTCAAAGTGAGACGAATTGATGCTAATACGTCGTTCATATTCAGATGCTTTCGCAATGTTCTTTCTAACCCCCTCTTTACCGTCTCGATAAATTATAGCTAATTCTTTTAAGCAAATAAAATCACCTAAATCTGCACATTTTCTTCGCCAAGCCAAACGCTCCTTAATAGTGATATTAGTTAACTTATCAAAAGAATAGTCTTGATAAATTTCATCGCGAGCATTCTTATCTTTATACTCTTTTGTAATAATAAATTTAATTGCATCAATAGAACCTATTTCAGCTAATTTAAATATATCCTTATAATATTTTTTTAAATTATCTTCATTAATATTGTTAGCTGAGTTCTCATGTATTATATTCTTTATTGTATATTGAAATGCAAGATTTGTATTTTGACTTAATAATGGTTGAATAGCCTTTCTTATTTTATCATCATATAGCGAACGTTCCACAATAAAATCAATTACATACTGTGAATCCATTCCATATCGGAAAAGAATACTATATCCTTCCTGTCGTTTTTTTTCGGTCAACCTTCTGCTTTCTAAATCATCTTTCAATTCTGAAACAATATTAATAAGAGCTTGATCATCTATTATATTTTTATATTTAATAGTCGCAATTGCTTGATGAAAAGTAGCTTCATAGGCATAACCTCGTGCTTTTTGATATAATGAAAAAGCATATTCTTCATTATTGGCGACATCTTCTTCTAAAAGAAGATCTGCATAAAAATGAGCTAAGCTATAGTTTTGATTAAATGTACCAGCTGATTTATTTTTAATTACACTCTCTCTTAAAATATTCACAATCTCTTCTTTTTTAAGATAATCAGAAGCACCAAAATCAAAATATATTTTTACTAATTCTCTTTGGCTTTTACCTGTCAATTTATCATTAGTTATATTTTCTTTCAGAAAACTAACTGCTTTTCTAATATTCTGATGAACCCCCTCACTATTAGAATATAATTTAGCCAATAATAATTTGCTTTCAGGAGATGGCTGTATGTTATATGCTCTCTCTACCAGCTTAAGTGCTTTTTCAAAATTATAAAAACTACTATTTGGTTTTAAATAGACATTAGCGAGCGCTAGCATGGCTTGTGGAGAGTTTGGATATTTCAATAATAATGTATTAATATATTTTTCAAGCAAGTTTCTAAAATAATTTGATGATAATGTATCACTATTATTTAATTTCTCTATTATTTTAATTAATCCATCATGATGCGCTAAATCAGCAGATTTTTTTAAATATATATTAGCTAAAAAAGAATTTTCTTGAAGGGGATAGTTTTTCTTATCACCCTTGTAGATTTGATACAGAAGATATGTTGCCTCAGGATAGTTCAAATATGCTGAATCAAAAAGTAAGTTAATATCTTGACTTATTAACTTATATTTTAAATACATCATTTTAGGATCTTTTTCTTCAATAAAAGGACGTATCATATTTTTAGTCTTTTTTGATTGTTTTACTGAATCCTTATTCTCTAAATATTGATATACAGCTTCTTTATTACCTTCTTCTGCTAATTTTTCTAATTCTTCAAGTGTTCTTTTTTTTTCAGACCAAGATTGCTCACCATAAATAGGGAGTAGCGTATATTCTTTTTGATCATAATAAATCACAGGAAAATTAAGGTCATGTAAAAAATCTTTCGCTATTGAAGAGCCTAAATCAGCAGCTTTAGTTAATGACGTTAATCCTTGAGCATCATCAGTAGGACTTTGGATTAATCCTTTGTTACGTAAATATCCTAAATTATAAAGTGCATTTCTATTTTGTAAGTTTGCTGATTTTATTAACCATTTTTGTGAAGCTAAGGCATTTTTATCAACCCCTATGCCATCCCAATACATCATTGCTAAACTAAATGCCGCTTGCGGATCACTTTGCGCATGTTGTGAAAAATAATTAAACGCCTCTTTATAGTCACCTTTTTGATAATAACTATAACCATTTGGCTTTAACTCTGGTTGGATTTGATTTTTATTGAGATAAAGCCCCAAGGCAATAAATACTAAAAAAATGGAGATAAGTATATTTTTAATTTTACGAGACATAACATTCCTTTTAAAGCTCATTATTTTTATATAAATATAGCACAATAGTAAAAATTAAAATCAATATAATTGCTATTCTTTTATTTATATTTTTATATTAATTTATTTAGATTTGTTATAAAAATTGATTGACATTCAATACTCCACTCTATAATCAGCCCTCGTTGTGTCGTATTATTCAGCAAATAGTTTGACTACTTCACGTCTAAATATCACTAAAATAAGCTTTTTAATATTACAATCTTTCATCTGACAAAATTAAATACCTTACTATACTAATATATATGATTAATATTTAATCATTTTTGAATAATAATCAGAGGATCTAAAAAGATTATTATTTATAATTATAACAAACCATAATTAACTTAATCTTTATCAAATTTAAATTCCGTAAAAATAAAAAAATCATTTTAAATCACTAGAAAGTGTCTATTAATGATTTACAGTTTGATATTAAATCTTATTTATCCAAAATGCGATTTTAACTTATTGCCTCATTTGTCAGTTTATGTAAACATCAGCACCAAATTTGACTTAAGATAATATTCTCAATGAAAGTCAACTAATCGCTAAATTCCGTACCCTAAACTTATATTTAACCTGCGTAACAACGGATTTGTGACTGCATTAGTAAGGATGTCCGGATCTATATTTCATTACTGACATCGCCTTAATTCATTGAGTTAGACACATGCAATTATTGATTGATGAATTAGGCAAAAATATGCAAAAAAAACAATTCTCCCTTACATCACATCATACTGACAAACAACATCGTTTATTAAAATGGAGCTTACTCAGCTTATATTTTATCTCTGTCCCCTTATTGGCTGATCCCGTCAATCAAGCACTCTCTATCGATGCCCGCGAGCAACAACGCCAGCAAGAACGAGAGCGCATGTTACAACAGCAGAACAACCCCGTTGTGGATACGCGTATTCAACAGCCTGATTTAACGCTGCCTGATTATCCGCAAAATGAACAACCCTGCTTTACCATTTCCACTATCCGTCTTGATGGTGAGTCCGCTGCCGATTTTCAGTGGACATTAAAGGCCGTTAACGACGCCAAAGGCCAGTGCTTGGGTAGCCAAGGGATTTTGTTAGTCCTCAATAAAAAACTAATAGAGGTCAGCGATTGTTATGGACATTAATCAAGATATTAGACGTTTAGGTGAAAATCTGAAAGGGCGTTTGGCGCCTGATATTGTTGATTTTGACTTAGAATATATAGACCACTCAGAAAGTATTTTAGCTTTTGAAACGTTATGCGATCACATAGCTGACTATGATGTCGTAATAACCAGTGATGAGTATAAGCAGATCATTGGTATTGTAAATAAGCTAAATCTTGAGTTAGATGATAGATATTTATATATAAATCCAGATAATATTAAGTGAATTAGGGTCAATGAAAAGATCCTAGTTCAATACTAGGATCTTTTGTATTTATCTCATCCCTTCAGCCACTTACCGATAATAGTGAGTTGTGGGCTAGGGTTAGGTTACCCCCCTGTTCGGTAAGTAACCCACTGTATATTGTCTGGTTTTACCCCCTTCTTCTTCTTTAGCTGTCTAGCTTTTTACCTTACAACTGCGCACTAATGCCAACCGTCGAAAAGCGAAACCCACACCGACAGCCACCAGTCGCAAGGCAGTACCTTATTTACCGATATGAAGACCGCAGACTGAGTAATAGAAATGGTGTAGCTGCAAATCAAGATAAAATATCTACTTTTATGGTTGAAAGCGATACTCGAATAGTCCTTAATCATGGTTCGTCTACAAATATAAATAGAGTTATCTATAAAGAACAAATATTAATAAATAATTAACTTACCATCATCAAAAAAATAACAATTTAATTTTTAAAATTACTCTACACTTACTCTAAAAAAGATAAAAATTATTTTTATCTTTAGTAATATCTATGATAATTGGATAGCTACAGTTTAAAAATAGAATAAATATAAAATAACAATCACTTTAAGAATATCTTAATTAGATAAATTAAAAATATATCAATTTGTAATTAAATAAAATTATAGATTGTGTATTATAGAGTATTATTTATATTTTTAAATTTATAAAAAGGAATGGCTATATGAAAAAATTGCTATTTAGTCTTGCTACGCTGATTGTAATGTCAACACCAGCATTAGCTACTCCACCAGGCGCTAACTTAAAAATAAACGGTGATATTACTCCCCCTACTTGCACCGTTAATGCTGGTGATAATGATATTATTATTGATTATGGTGTAATATCCCCCTCTTTTATTCCTGCTGAGGAAAATTACGCACTAGGAACTAAGAGTGCCAATATCAAAATATCCTGTGATGCAAGCAATTATTTAACACTTAAGGTATCAGATACTTATAAAACAAGTTCAACAGATTCAGCGAAAATTAGCGTTTTTGGATTAGTTAATGCAAAAAATACAGAACAAGAGATTGGTGGATATATAATTGATGTCATTGATATCAAAGTTGATAATAAACGAGCTTATTTAGGAAGAGTGGCAGATAAGATTTGGACTGGATCGTCTGCAACTATTTTTAAAGATACCTTAACAGCGTTAACTAGTGAACCTCAAGCCCAGGTTGATAAAAATAATTTAAAACTTATAGCTGGAAAAGTGTTTAATGCAAAAATACAAATAGGAGCTTATAACGAAAGTAGGTATGCGTATATTTTATCAAGAAAAAAATTGGCACAAAACAATATCGATTTAACTGATGGAATTGATTATATAGGTGAAGCTGTTTTTACTTTTAACTTTGGTGTCTAAATTTCAAAATCATTGATAATCACAATATAAATATATGTTAATTTTTATTGTGATTATCTTGTGTTATCAACTTATCTATAATGCTGTGTACTGATCGTGCTGATACCTAAAAATCACCAATCAGCCCTTCAACTAAATTTAATCGCATGCCAATAAGAGAGTAATTACTATAACGATAACAAAAAAAGAATCCCCTCTTTCGTCAAAAGCGTGAGGAAATATCTCTATTTTCGTTAATCCAAACTCTGCACTCTAACTATTTTTATTAATATAAATTATCAGTATTAATACTTAAAATATGACACAACAACCAAAAATAATTAACTTTAAAAAATATCTTTTAGCGAATTATTTTCAATAAAAACAAAACACAAACATATCTATATATCACATCAATAAAAATAAACCTTTCCCTTAAAGTTAGAAACTAAATAGCTATAATAATCAACTATATTATTTAATTACTGCTACGATTATTTTAGTAATAAAAACGCCTAATTGTGATAGTGATTGGAAGAAATAATAAGAAAGTTATCTATACTAAACTAATATCAAATTTTAAGTATCAAAATATTAAAGGAGTTTGACGAAATGATACGATGTGTTCGCTTATGGACCGGAGAAGATGGTAACTCTTTATTTGAAGAAGGTATCATCGAATTTAAGGATAGTTCACGAGGTGATAGTGAGAGTTTGCCAATTGCTGTTTCAGAGTTATCGTTTAGAGAAACAACTTCGGGTGGTTCATATGATTGGCATCAAGATCCCGTTCCTCGTTATGTTATTACGTTATCAGGAACATTAGAGTTTGAAACAAAAGATGGCTCAACTTTTATCATTAAACCCGGTGATGTGCTGTTAGCGCAAGATAACAGTGGCACTGGTCATAAATGGCGTCTTATGGATGATGAACCTTGGCGACGAGCTTATGTTGTTTACAAAGAAGATGCAGGATTATGTTTTAAACCTACCAAAACAACTAAGTAATTGGGGTCTGTATGAATAAAACTATTAGTGAACATGTAGATGTCGCGCTCATTGGTGCTGGCATTATGAGTGCAACACTTGGCACACTTCTGAAAGAACTAGAGCCTAATTTAAAAGTCGCAATGTTTGAAAGACTTAATGATTGTGGTCAAGAAAGCTCTAACTCATGGAATAACGCGGGAACAGGACATGCTGCTAACTGTGAGCTAAATTATACGCCACCAAATCCTGACGGCACCGTTAATATCAGTAAAGCGTTAGAAGTGAACACCGAGTTCGATTTATCGCGCCAATTATGGTCTTATTTAGTAACAAAAGGAAAAATTGCCGATCCGCGTGATTTTATTCATGCTTGCCCTCATATGAGTTTTGTTTGGGGTGCAAATAACGTTAAATTCCTTCATCAACGCTATCGCCAAATGTCTGCCAATCACTGTTATGAAAATATGCAATACAGTGAAGACAAACAGCAAATTGAAGATTGGGCGCCATTAATTATGGAAGGGCGTGATCCGAATCAACAGCTTGCTGTCACCCGAGTAGCTACTGGTACTGATGTCGATTATGGCGCATTAACACATCTATTAGTTAAGCAACTTTCTCAACAAGATAATTTTGAGTTGCACTATAAACATGATGTTATTGATATCAAAAGAAATGAGACTGATGGTTGGAATATCGAAGTTAAAGATCTCACCACCCATGATAAATACCTAATTACAGCTAAATATGTATTTGTTGGTGCCGGTGGACGCGCTATCGATTTACTCCAAAAATCAGGTATTCCAGAAGGTAAAGGCTACGGTGGTTTCCCTGTTAGTGGTATTTGGCTACGTTGTGATGAAGATAAAATCAGCTCTCGCCATCATGCCAAAGTTTATGGAAAAGCAGATGTAGGCTCACCACCGATGTCTGTCCCCCATCTTGATACTCGTATTATTGCAGGTAAACGCTCCCTACTCTTTGGCCCTTATGCTGGATTTTCAAGTAAATTTTTAAAACACGGCTCCTATTTAGATTTATTTGAGTCAATTCGCCCCAGCAATATTGAACCTATGCTAGATGTCGCGAAAGATAACTGGTCATTAACTGAATATTTAATTGGTCAAGTATTACAAACGTCAGCACATCAATTTGAAATGCTTAAACAGTTCTATCCTCAGGCTCAACATGAGGATTGGCAAGAAGCTGTTGCAGGTCAACGAGTGCAGATTATTAAACCCGCAGCTAAACATCATGGCGTATTAGAGTTTGGTACTGAGCTAATTAGTAGCGCAGATAAATCATTTTCAGTGTTATTGGGGGCATCACCTGGCGCTTCTACAGCAGCATTTATTGCCATCAATATCATTAAATCTTGCTTTAAACAGCAACTTGAAAATGAGGGTTGGGAAGATCGTCTTAAAACGATTATTCCAACTTATGGTATTGATCTCAAAATAGATGCCGATGCTTGTCGTAATATTCGTGCATCAACGGCTAAGATATTAAAATTAGAAACACCTTAGTTATATCTTACCGATAAAAATAAAACAGACCGGAAATTAAAGGTCTGTTTTATTTTTTATTTGCATCGTTATTATTAATTACCCTTTTCCAAGTAAATATACTTAGAAAAATTACATCATTTCTACAATAGTGATACCACCAATAATAGAAAGTAATGAACATAGCGTACTTAATAATACAGTGCCCGTTGCCATATCAGCATAGGCCTTATTTGTAATAGCTAAAGCAGGCACCGCTGTTGCAGTAGGCAATACACCAATTAGAAAGACGGCTTTTAATAATTCAGTTTCTAATCCAAGTGCAAATCCCGTTCCTAAAATTAATGCCCCTTGTACAACATTCTTTATTATCACATTAAAAATAATTTCAGTATTAACTTTGAGTTTGAGCCCTGAAATTAATAGTCCTAAGAAAAATAATGCTACACCACCAGATGTTTTCCCTATTTCATTCACTGAGTTTTGTAAAATCTCTGGTAGCTTAACGCCGAAAATAGCTAGCATAGCCCCCAAAATAGGCAGGAAAACTAATGGCTGAGAGATAGCATTAAGCAATGACTGTAAAATGCTTTTTCCTTGTTTGGCACCACTAATGATCATGATAGTAAAAGGTAAAATAATTACCGTGTAGATCAAATTTCCCACCACCATAGCAATCAAACCAGATGAGCCGACTGTTGCCAGTAATACTGGTGGTCCACAATAAGCCATATCAGGAAATGAAACCGATAATGCCTGCATTGCTGAGTTCTTTTTATCATGTTTAAAAAAGAACTTGCCGCCTAAAAAACCAATAAGATAAGAAACAATTAATCCTACCGCGAGAGCTAATAGATAGTCGATATTAAAGAAAACCGACGGAGAAGCTTGGGTTGCCGCTAAAAAGAGTGAAAAAGGCAGAGCAATTTTAACGACAAAATCAGCAAAGGCTTGTGAATACTCTCTTTTAATAAATCCATATTTACCGGAAAGCCAGCCAACTAAAAGCCCTAAGATAATAGGGCCCAGCGCTGCTAAAATGGTTTGTAGTAACATATTACCTCTGGTTGCTTAATATAGTGTCCCCACTTTATTCAATGTCTATAACTGATAACAAAATAGTTATCTATTATATGAATAAAGTAAAAATATTCGTATTATTACCTAGTAATAAAAATTAGAACATTTTAATTATCGGATATATTTAAAATCATTCAAATGATAAATAACAATATTACTTCACAATGATCAACAGGATACTTTATCGAGTAAACTAAACAGGGAAGTAAACCAACACGGCAATTAGGATTTTAAGTATTTTTACTTAAAATAAACCTAACAATGGTAATAAACAGATAATAAAAGAATAGTTTTTGAATAAAAAATAAAATAGGTAGCAATAAATTAAACCATATGGAAATGATTAATCGAGCTTATTTTAATATATATGACAATGCTATATTGCATTTTTCAGCCTAAGGACACTGTTTAGGCACATCATTTAGCTGTTGATGCTGTTGCTCAAAGAGCACTTTTTTCTTATCTGCTTCTTTGATTATTTTTAATATATAGATACTATCAAAATCACCACTTTCCCATTTAGGAATAGCTTTTGGATCACCACCAAATTGCGCCACAATATCTCTTACTACTTTAACTAAATTATCATGCTCCCAAGCAATAAAAATGACTGAATTCTGATATTCTTCGCTCAGCAGTTTATTACGTAATGGGTCTATCTCTTTGGCATGGTAATTTAAATGGATTGGCAGTGATGTTTTCACCGCAAGAGGTGTTAAAGTTTGAAGAGAGCGTAATGAATTTCCAAGTTTACTTTGTTTTGGTGCTGCAGCAAATAACGCATCAGGCTGACCAAATTGTGTTATCAATCGATTAGGTAACGCTAACGCACGATTTAATCCCTGACAACTTAATTGCCCGCTATCATTATCAGGCTTTTCACCATGACGGATAAATACCAGCGTTTGTTCTGAATAAGCCATAAGATTAAATCCATATAAAATGAGGCTCAAAAAGATAATGATATAGCGCATATAACACTCCTTTTGAGCCGTTTAATTTTTAGCCAAAGACTTTGGTTAGATGTGCTTTATATTCTACAATATCTTTCTCAATATTAGGCTCTTTAATGACGTTGTTGGTCATAAAAGTAGGCAGCTGAGATAAACCAAGAAATTGTTGTGATTTATGAAAAGCAAAATAGACACCATCAACCCCTCGCCCATCAAAGAAATTACCAAATTCATTGAAAGCTTCAATAGGGGCATTCCAAGTCACGGAGATCATATATTGCTTACCTTGCAACAATCCCCCGCTACCATATTGTTTGCTTGGATCATGACGAGTACGTCCATCGTTTTCATATAGTTTGCCGTGACCATAAGTATAAACTTCATCCATATACTTTTTCACTTTCCATGGCATCATCATCCACCAGCCCGGCATCTGATAAATAATAGTATCAGCCCAGATAAATTTCTCTATCTCTTCGTTGATATCATAGCCTTCTTCAATTTGTGTTTCTTTTACCTGATGCCCTAATGTCGCTAAATGTGCCAGAGCGATATCATGTAATGTACGGTTTAATTGTCCTGCAGAATGCCCAAGTTTTTGTCCACCGTTAATAAGTAGAATATTCATATTTACTCCTAATTTTCTTACTACTAAATATTTAATATGAGCTATTTTAACAGAAAATAAACGGATGCACTTCAGGGCAAAAAATCACCCAAAAGAGACACTGCAGTATTAATCACTTTTATCGAAACAAAATAAACCAACAATAAGTTAAAAATGCTAAAAAAGTAGCCATTAATCACTGTGTATTTTAATAAAGTGGATTATTGCTTTTATCGCAAAAGTCTATTGTTTATTGTCTACTTTATTGCCTATCTAGCGCTAATTAAACTTTTTACCAATTTAACATTACCTTTATACGCTATTTTACTAGGAACAATAATGAAAGCATTTTTTCCTTTATTTGCCCTCGCTACAGGAGCATTTGCCATAGGAGCCACCGAATTTACACCTATGGGATTGCTACCTAATATTGCTAATGGACTGAGTATTTCCATAGCAACCGCAGGTGGATTAATTACTGGTTATGCTGTTGGGGTGATGATTGGTGCACCTATTATGACATTAAGTCTTGGCAAATTAACCAAACGTCATGCATTGGGATTATTGTTATTATTATTTATTGCAGGAAATCTATTAGCCGCACAAGCAGATAGTTATTGGAGCTTAATGATAGCTCGGTTGATCACTAGCCTAAATCATGGTGCTTTTTTTGGTATTGGCTCTGTCGTTGCTGCCAGTTTAGTTGAAAAACATAAACAAGCCTCTGCCGTCGCTGCTATGTTTATGGGATTGACTATCGCTAATTTAGTCGGTGTACCCTTAGTCACTTGGATTGGACAACAATATGGCTGGAGATTAGCCTTTATATTAATTTCAGGTCTGGGTTTTATTACCCTAATCGGATTATTAATGTTTTTACCTGTTATGCCTAAAGGAAATAAGCCTAATATTAAATATGAGCTGGGTGTTCTTACTCGCTTACCCGTTGTATTAGCACTATTAACAACCGTATTTGGTGCCTCTGCACTTTTTGCCTTGTATACCTACATTGCTCCTTTTTTAACCAATACCGTTCATATATCTGAAAGCCATGTCGCTGTGGTATTAGTTATTATTGGTCTAGGATTTACTATCGGGAATTACTTAGGAGGAAAACTATCTTCTTACGGTATCGAAAAAACATTAATCCTTTTCTTCATCCTACTTATCGGCTCTATGTCAGTTTTGCCGTTAGTTTCCAATAATGTGTATCTGGCAGTGGCGACTATTTTTATTTGGAGTATCTCAAGCTTTGCACTTGTTCCCGCGTTACAAATTAAAACAATGCAAATCGCCCATGATGCACCCGCCTTAGTTTCATCGGTAAATATAGGTGCGTTTAATTTAGGTAATGCTATCGGAGCCATCATCGGCGGTATCGCATTAAAATACAGTTATAACATTGTGCCTTTAACCGCGGCACTGGTAGGCGTTATTGGCCTGCTTCTCGTCTATTCACAAATCAAAATAAAAAAATCGTTCTCCTCAGAATGTTGCGTTAATTCTTTATAAGCGTAAATAGCTCAATATAATCTCAAACTGCGATTCATAATGAGTCGCAGTTTGATTGCTTTTTGATTTAATCGCTGTTCAACACTGCTAATCACAATCACCATACAGATGCTTTTTATGAACAACATGGCTATTTTTCACTCTGAGCATAAAACAACCTCAAATGTTAAATCCTAAAACATTGCTAACATAACTTATGAAATTATTTATCAACGATAAAGATTTTTATCAGCTGATCTTGCTTTTTATGGGCGTTATTTTCAATCTCTCGGACTTTATAAGCGATCGTACTTAACGCGATTTCAAATAAACAAGCGTCAAAGTCTGTAGAAAAAACAAGCAGCAAAAACAGAATAAACCTGATAGTTAAGTAGCAGAAATTTTCGCTACTTGTACCCGATAACAAAGAAATAACAATAAGCGGAAAAACAGATAAGTGAGTGAAAATGATATGCTGACAATTTTCTAGTGTATGTATTATTTCCCCTTTGTTAATACCCTAACAATAGTCGTCTTAGTCACAATTAAAAATAGAGAGTAATAATAAGACATCCCCTTTTTGGTATATATGACGATTTTTTATTAAGAAAAAAGCAGATCTCGATCACTATTTTAACTTTAGCTATATTTACTAGCCGTTCAATATTTACAGCATTTTTATCTAATCACTTGTTTAAATATTAATTATCACACTGATTTGTAATACAAATAATTTACCTATTATACTAGTAATATCATAATGTAACATAAAAAAGAACTTCATCACTGATAGTAAAGTGTCAACTAAACAATTTGTATAATATTATCTTTTCTTTATGAATTTTGAATGAATAATATATCTAACATTAATCATATTCTTATTTATTGGAACAAAGCAATATAAAATAAATTAGCGTTTGTTTTTTATCATCTTTATTTTCCACAAAAAAATAAATAAAAAATCTTAAAATAAAAAAACTTTTAAAATTAAAAATAAAAAGAATTAATCTCTATATAAATTTAAAAATAAAATATTATTATTTATTAATTATAATGAAAGATAAAATATAAAAAATAATTAATATCAATAATGAATATATTAAATGGTAACGTACTTTGGTTTATAAAACTGATTTTTATAACACAGACAAAAAACATTAGAAAAATTTATGTTTTATAGGTGTCGAATGAGCCGGATACCAATAAAAAAAGCTAATTTAGGCTTTAATGTATCGAACAAGTTACCAGTATAAGTAATAAAAAACTCTATTTTTACTATCTAAAATCATCTTGATAACAATAACAATAAATTAATTACATTGATAAAAGTCAAAAAACAAGACAAATAATAACTAGTTAGTAACAAAAATAGATTTTTTTTATATTTGTCACACAATTGATTTTATTCTATTACATCTTTCTAAATTTTTCCTACAATAGCCCACAACCTAACCTGACAATAGTTTAAGTAACGAATGCTTATATTATTTCTTTAGGTAACTATCTTTTTTTCTTTATGATTTATCGTTTCAGCAAAATAGAAAACCATCAAACTAAGTGCCCTACACAAAACATAAATGACGAATGAATAGGTTTGCCGGTGCAGTGATAAACGATAAAAAATTGCAAACTTAAGGATAAAAATAATTATGTCAGACTATCTATCATTTTTACTGGGAATTGTTCCTTTAGCCGTTCTGATTTTTATGATTTTAAAAATGAAATCGGCCGTTCATCACGCTGTCCTCGTTTCGCTAATTATCACTGTGGCTCTCGCTATTTTTCATTGGAATAACACCCTACAATTTGCCTCTGTATCTGTACTTTATGGTGCGGTAAAGGGATTATGGCCGATTATTATCGTTATTCTGGCGGCTATTTACAGTTATAACCTAATGCTAAAAACAGGAGGAATGGAGGTATTAAAAGACGTATTAGCGGGGATCAGCGATGATAAACGCGTACAAGTTTTACTTATCTCTTGGTGTTTTGGCGGTTTTTTAGAAGCAGTTGCAGGTTATGGTACAGCAGTTGCTATTCCTATCGGTATTTTAATCGCACTAGGTTTTGATCCCTTTAAAGCAGCCGTCGCTTCACTAGTCGCAAATACGGTACCTACCGCATTTGGTGCCGTTGGTATTCCAGTGTCTATTTTGGCACAAAATACCGGCCTTGATGTATTGGTGTTAAGTAAAACCATTATTATCCAACTTGGTTTATTCAATATTCTATTACCTTTTGTCATTGTTGCTATTGCTGGTGGTGGTATTAAAGCCATTAAAGGTGTCGGCTTTATTACTTTAATGTGTGGGATCAGCACCTTAATCCCTCAATATATTGTCGCAGCTAATTTAGGTGCGGAATTACCTGCCTTTGCAGGAAGCCTAGTCAGTCTGATTGTGGTTATTTTCTTGGCTAAACGCATGAAAACAGGCCATGATAAAAGTAAACAGCCAACAAAACACTCAGCTAAAGAGCTATTAGTCGCTAGCTCTATCTATCTGTTTACTTTTATTTTTATCTTAGCCTGCTCTCCGCTATTCCCTACAATCCAAACCGCAGTAGGAACTATTGCAACTAAAATTCCTTTTGTATTAAGTGATACTCAAACTGAATATCAAACTATTGCTTGGTTAAGTACGCCTGGGGTATTGATTATTTTAGCGAGTTTTGTTGGTGGCACTATTCAAGGTGCAAGCCTTTCAACGCTCTTTTCTGTATTAGTAAAAACCACAATTCAATTAAAGAACTCCATTATTGCCATTATGGCTATTGTTGCGATGGCAACGGTAATGGATTTCAGTGGCATGATTGGTAGCATTGCGGAAACATTAGTTAACTTTACTGGCGCTGGATTTATCTTTATTGCCCCAGTCATTGGTGCACTAGGAACGTTTGTAACCGGAAGCGATACAAACTCTAACGTACTATTTGGCAAGCTTCAAACCAGTGCAGCGGCAAAACTCCATGTTGATCCCTTTATTCTCGCAGCGGCTAATACCTCTGGGGCGACTGGCGGTAAGATGATTTCACCACAAAGCATTGCGATCGCCGTTTCGGCGACCAAAATGGATGGGCAAAGCAGTGCCATTATGCGAGAAACATTAAAATATTGTATTGCCTATATCATCATTCTAGGTGCCAAAATCGGCATTATTTATCACCTAATGAATTAACTATACAAGATAAGTGATGGCTTATCTTGGCTATCACCTATCGCTTTGACATAACGAAAATAAAGAAAAATAACCAATAAGAATTTTATCTTAAATAAAAATGACAACATCTGAGCGATGTTTTGGAGTTCGGTGAATGAAAGTTAATTTTTATGCAACCTGTCTTGGTGATGTGCTAAAAGCAGATTCGGCACGAGATACCGTATTATTGCTCGAAAAATTAGGTTGCGAAGTATTATTTCAAGAGCGCCAGGGTTGCTGTGGTCAGCCAGCACTTAATAGCGGTTATGTTAATGATGCAAAACCCGCAATGAAATCATTAATTGAGACATTAGAAGTTAATGATTATCCGATTATTTCCCCTGCAGGCTCTTGCACTTATGCGATTAAAGGCTATCCCTGCTATCTTGCCGATGAGCCTCAATGGGCGCAGCGAGCCCAAGGTGTGGCCGATCGTTTAATTGATCTTACCAGCTTTATCGTCAACACCTTAGGTGTGGTTGACGTTGGCGCCCGCCTTGCGGGTAAAGCGGTTTATCATCCCTCTTGTAGTTTAACGCGAAAGTTAGGGGTTGTTAGTGAACCTTTAACCTTATTAAAACATGTTGAAGGACTCGAAATGTTACCTTTCGCCAATTCAGAAACTTGTTGTGGTTTTGGAGGCACCTTCTCAGTAAAAATGTCAGAAATTTCCGGTGAAATGGTCACTGAAAAAGTAAAACATATCATGGAAGTCAGCCCTGATTACGTCATTGGTGCAGATACCAGTTGTTTAATTAATATTCAAGGCCGTTTAAGTCGTGAAAAGCGTCCTGTCAAAGTGCTGCATATTGCACAAGTTTTAATGAGTCAATAAGGGGGCTGCAATGTCTATTAAAACCAGTAATATCGATTTTAGACCACGCTTAGCGCATGAAATGAATGATACCATTATGCGTAACGCCGTTGTTATGGCACAAGAGCGCATTGGAGCCAATCGCCAAATAATGGTAAAAGAGTTAGGTGATTGGGAAGCGTGGCGTGATCGCGCAGAACAAATCCGTAACCATGTTCTTGAAAACTTAGACGCTTATCTTTATCAATTATCAGAAAAAGTGACTGAAAACGGCGGTCATGTCTATTTTGCCAAAACGGCAGAAGATGCGACACGCTATATTTGTAACGTTGCCAAACAGAAAAATGCCAAGAAAATCGTTAAATCAAAATCGATGGTAACCGAAGAAATCGGTATGAACAAAGCCTTGCAAAATGAAGGTATTGAGATTATCGAAACCGACCTTGGTGAATATATTCTGCAACTGGATAACGATCCCCCTTCTCATATTGTTGTACCGGCGATCCATAAAGATCGCTACCAAATACGTAAAGTGCTAAATGAAAAACTAGGTTATCAAGGTAGTGAAACCCCTGAAGATATGACCCTTTTTATCAGGCAACGTATTCGACAAGATTTTCTTTCTGCTGATATTGGAGTCACAGGTTGTAACTTTGCGGTTGCAGAAACGGGCTCAGTCTGTTTAGTAACTAACGAAGGTAATGCACGGATGACGACCACATTACCTAAAACCCATATTGCCGTTATGGGAATGGAACGTGTTGCGCCTACTTTTGAAGAAGTCGATCCGCTGATCACGATGTTATGTCGTAGTGCGGTTGGCTCACGCCTAACTAGTTATAACACTTGGGTAACTGGACCTCGTGAAGCGGGTAATGTTGATGGCCCTGAAGAGTTTCATTTAGTGATTGTCGATAATGGTCGCTCTGAAATTTTAGGCTCACAATTTAAAGATATTCTACGCTGTATCCGTTGTGGAGCCTGTCTAAACACCTGTCCTGCTTATCGTAATATCGGTGGTCATGCTTATGGCTCTATTTATCCCGGCCCTATCGGTGCAGTTATTTCGCCACTCTTAGGAGGCTATAAAGATTTTCATGACTTACCTTATGCCTGCTCATTATGCAATGCATGTAATGTGGTCTGTCCAGTCAAAATCCCTTTAGCACAATTGATCCTTAAACATCGTCGAGTCATGGCAGAAAGTGGTTTAACACCAAAAGCTGAGCGTCGTGTAACCGGTATGTTTAATTACATTAATGCGCACCCCACGCTTTGGAAAGTTGGCATGAATGTAGGGGCTAAGATGGCGGGCTTGATGATCAAAAATGGCTCAACTCCAATCAAGATAAGTGTACTCAATGATTGGATGGCATCACGTGATCTCCCAAAACCCGATGGTTATAGTTTCCGTAGTTGGTTTAAGCGCCACAAAGCAGAAGGAAAAAAATAATATGTTAAACGAACAAAATCGTGCTGAGTTTCTGCAAACTATTGCTCAAAAATTAGGACGTGAGGTGACGCATACGCCAAAACCACAAGATCCCCCTATTAATAATTTAGCTAAAACACGCTTAACAAATTTAACCCAAGATGAATTATGCAAAGAATTTACTGATTTTGCACAAACCCAGCAAGTAAGATGCGTTATCACTAAACCAGAACAAGTGATAAATAGCTTAATAGCGCTTTGTGAAAGCTATGATTGCCAAGGCTCAGTGATAATAAGTGGTGATGAGCGCTTAAATGCACTTGGTGTAACACAAGCTATTAGTGAAAAATTTGAAACTTATATTTGGGATCCTAAACTCGGTCATGAAAATATTATTCATGCTGAGCGTTCTCAAATAGGGATTGTCTTTGCGGAAGCGGGATTAACAGAATCTGGCGGGATTGTGCTGTTTTCTTCTCCGGAAAAAGGGCGTTCTGTCAGCCTGTTACCTGAAACCTCGATTGTTATTTTACGCAAAAGTGACATTTTACCGCGAGTGGCTCAACTTGCAGAGCGTTTACACAAAATGGCACAAGATGGGATCAGAATGCCTTCATGTATCAATTTAATTGGTGGTGCAAGCTCAACGGCTGATATTGAATTAATCAAAGTATGGGGAGTTCATGGCCCAGTTCATGCCGCTTATCTTATTATTGAAGATTGTTAGTTTAAACGAAACAATATAAAAACGATAACCAAATAACTTAACGTCATGGTCAACGGATTGACCCAAATACAAAACACCTTTTATACAGGTGTTTTGTATTTATGGCTTAATTAGTGAGTAATAATTTAGCTCGCCATTGATTTAATTTTATTTCACAAGCCAGCAATACTTCATCAGCACCATTGCCCCCCATCATTAAAGCAGATTGACGTTGGCATTCACTACTTCTAAAAAGAATAAACTGCTCTTGTGAACTGACTAATGCATCAATAGCACTTTTAGCCGCGATAGAGTCACTATCTTCAAGGTCGCCTTTGCTTTTATTATAGATAACATTCAACTGCTCTTCAGATAATCTCAGTTCATCTAATAGACAAGCTTTAATGGTTGTTTGGCTTGCATCTGTTAACAACTCATAACATTTGGTCAGGGGATCGTGATTTACTTGAGCAAAGGAGGAAAAAGAGATCAAACTCATTGTGAGTAAACTGTAAGAAATTAAAAGCGTACCTATCTTCACGTTGGCTCCCAATAATAAATTTTTTACTAAATTTGACTGTCAAATATAAGGTATTAAAGAATTAACACCACATCTATTAGTGCGAAAACACAAATTTAGGATATGTCGCATTAAGTGTAGAAAATAAATCTTAATAAGAAGTAAAACTATAATTAATAAGTCTTTAAATCTATCTATTTTATTAGTATTTTTTATAAAAAAAGGTGTTTTAATAATAATCTTAGTAAGCGTTATATTTATCTACTGAGAGGATAATATACAAAAAATCAGGTTTAGTGTTTTTTCTCGATTTAAGTCAATTTTTTTTGATCCTCTGAAGTTCTATTTTTAGCAATAGAAGCAAAAAAATAGACTTTTTTTACTTGATGTCAATAGCAAAACAAAGCGTTTTGCAGTAATCTCATCGCTGATTTTTTGCTACTTTCTCCCTTTAAAACCTCTGGTGGTATGACAAATATGTTGTATAAATTTACCCCCATTATTCTGCTGATAATTTCCAATATCTTTATGACTTTTGCTTGGTATGGCCATTTAAAATACGGTAACAAGCCGTTAATTATAGTGATCTTACTCAGTTGGTTAATCGCTTTTGTTGAATACTGTTTTGCAGTTCCTGCAAACCGTATCGGCCACAACTATTACAGCGCAGCCGAATTAAAAACCATTCAAGAAGTCATCACACTAACCATTTTTGCTGTTTTTTCGGTGACTTATTTAGGTGAAAGTTTCACACTTAACCACTTTATCGGTTTTATTTTAATTGGTGCGGGTGCGTTATTTATTTTTAAGGGGCCATTTTAAAGAATAAAAAATAGTTGCTGATAAAATAAATGAAAATTTTCAAAACCTCATTTCGAAATGAGGTTTTTTGTTTTGTAGAGTCCCGCATTAGTCGAACAAAAAACAATCAAAATAATTGATTGCAATTATTAAGTGCTAACCAGTAATTCACGGCAAGATTAAGTTATATCATTCAATAAATTACCACATCCCATATTATGCACTGCATTAGTAGAAATTTGACTACAAAAAGCAAATATTGCTCTTGAAAAAATATTTTCATTCAGCGCATAATAGCTAGCTAAGAGAGGCATTGTTTCTCTTTCTTTCTTTGTTGCTTCTCTTAAGTGAAAACGATTTTCAAAAACTTCTTATATTACTTTAAGGTCAGATAAAACGGTATCTGGTATGAGCAAACATTCTAACGATTTTATTTATATGCAGGATAATCCCTGTATGCATTGTGGTGCATGTTGCGCCTATTTTAGAGTCTCTTTCTATTGGGCTGAAATGAAAAGTGGTGGTGGTGTTGTTCCTGACGAATTTACCGAACCCTTAACCCCTTTTCTATCATGTATGAAAGGAACTAATGAGAAACAACCACGCTGTGAAAAATTGATTGGTGAAGTTGGTGAATGCGTGAGTTGTGCAATTTATGAACAGAGACCATCCCCTTGCCGTGAGTTTGAACAATCTTGGGCTAATGGCGTAAAAAATGAAGCTTGCGATCGGGCAAGAGCCGCTTTTGGGCTTCCTCCTCTTCCTAATATTTCTCTACCGCATTCTGCGTAGAACATCAGAGGGGCTAGCCCCTCCTGAGTCTCTTTGATCACAATTTTGCACTTCTTTGCATAAAATAAAGAATTTTCACCAAAAATAGCATTATAAAATAATAGGTTAGTTTGACTTTATTTATAAATCATCTAGTATAGAGAGTAATCAATTAATAACGTGTATTTAGTGAGGTTTTTTATTTAAAAATAGCAATAAATTAGGAGGTCACTATGATCAGTAGCTCATTTTTCATTCTTTTCCTTTCCCTTATTTGTTCCGTTGCCGTTGTCAGTATGTTACTCGGTGGCTTAGAGGACTAATTATGAATATTTCTGATGAAAATATTCTCCCCCAGAAATAGACGCCCATACCAAAATAATTATTTTTAGTATGGGCGTCTATTAATATTATATTAATTAACTTTCTTTTTATTTTGCTATTACTCGTTATTAGTAAATATTTTTATATTCTATTTAAATCTAATTTTAATAACTGTAATGACCGGTTATTTTCCACGAAAATAAAACATCTTCAGCGACTTGTCCAAAACCAATATTATGCATCACTAAATAGCGCTGATTATCACTGCTTTTCTTGTCTATGACGAGACCAATATGAGGACGCCCATTATCTAAGCGCCAGCTAACAATATCACCAGGCAAGTAGTCTGACGCCTCTTTGCTAATAGGTTTCACCTTTCCCTTACGCGAGAAAAAAACTTCCAAATTGGGTACTCTGCGGTGATCAATATTAGTATCAGGTCGACTAAGTCCCCAGATACGTTTACTAGGGTAAAGTGCAAAATTGGCTTTGATATCTTCATGTAACAATTTTTGTAAATCAATGCCAATTCCTCGGTAACTACGAATAATCACATCACTACACACCCCATAATGAGCAGGCACATCACCATTAGGATAATTAATTTTACGGTAGGCTGGATCATAAATAACGGCTCTAGGTAGATCCGTTGCATAAGCCACCAGCTGTTTATTTTGTGTCGGTGTTATCGCTTGGGAAACAGAAATGGGTAAGATAATCAGAGAGAGAAAGCTAAATATGAATATTTTCAAAGAATTATTTCCATGTTGTATCAATCGATGATAATTAAAATCATCTTTATTTAATGACTTTATCATTTGCTAAATAGTGGGGTAAAAATATGAGAAAGATCTTAATTAACCATCACGCATCAATAAAAAAAACCGAGTTACTCTTAAAAGCAACTCGGTTGATATCAAAGAATGAAAGTGTTTAACGCAATTAGTTAAGCACAATATGGCTTTTGCGTCGTAAACTGGCAAATAACATATATACAGCTGTCGCTAATAACACGACAAAGAAAAAGTTCATAATGCCGTTACTTGCTTGTGACATAAACATACCTGCGCCTAATGGCCCCATTGCTGAACCCACGCTGTAACTTAATAACATCACCTGAGTAATTGCCACAATATAGCTCGCATTAACATGATCACAAGCTAATGTGATAGCAATAGGATAAAGTGCAAAAGATGACATTCCTAATAAAGCTAATGCAATAATTAACACCACATAGTCATTAGACAGATAAGTCATGCCCATCGCAAATACCCCAACTAAGCACATCATGGCTAATAATAGGGTTTTACTCATCATCACCGACAATTTGCTAATAATAGGCTGAACAACCATACCACCTAAAATAATTGCTGCCATCAACACCCCAATTTGGTCGGTGTTAAATTGCCCTTGATTTAAAGCCAATGGCATCATGCCATAAATACTACCCATCACAACGCCAGAAACCATACAGCCTACTAAAGAAGCTTTATTCAGCCGGCTAATCTGTTTAAGTGACAAACTTTTATGCTCGTGGCATTGGGGTTGTCCTTGTTTAAAAAACAAAGGAGGTAACACTGCAATTAATAGCAATGCCAATACCGCGATAAAAGGAATTGCCCCTTGCGTACCAATGGCACCAATAGCAAGCTGACCTAATGTTGTGCCACCATAAAGTGATGTCATATAAAAGCCCAAGCGTTTAGCTCGCTCTTTAGGATTATCACCAATTAATAACCATGATTCGACTACAACAAAGATACCCGCAACCGCCATACCACCGAAAAAGCGAGATACTAGCCATACCGATAAATAAGGTAACAGTGGCAAAATACTCACGGTGAATGCTAACAACAATAAAAACAGCACAAAAGAGAGCCTATGCCCTATTTTTGCAATAATAGGTTCGATCATCACTGAACCTATAAGTAATCCAATAAAGTAAATGCTTGCTAACCAGCTAGCATAAAAAGTATCAATACCAAAACTATCCATAGATAGTGGAATTAAACTCATTAAATAGCCTGATGCGATAGCAAATACCGTTAAACCCGCGACAGGTACTAATGTACTGTCACCTTTGCGTACCAAAGTAGTGTTCTGTTTCACTACCCTCGTCTCCACAATCAAAACGGTTAATCATGCGCTGTTTTCTCGAAGCCAGACATTGGCACTCCTTTCATCTAGAAAAGATGAAAGCAATAGTGATGAAAACAGTGGGTGGCGTCCCTAAGTTAGGGGTGCGTGAATATAGCTCGTTACTAAAAATAAATAAAATTATAAAATCTAATGCTAGCGAGTAATTTTATTTATCCTATCCGTTATTATCGTCCTTTCACGGTAAAAAAGTAGTCCTTGGCGCAAATTATTTTTTAAAATTGAGAATAATCTATAGTCTTTGTGATAACAGCGCACAGAGCAGAATAGCGGCTATTTTATTAAATAAAATAGCCGTTAATAACAACGCTTATTCTGTACTTTGTTCTAAAGCGGTTTTGATTGCATCAGGGATTGAACTGCCATGTCCTTTCCCCGTAAAGAGGTAAAATTGGCATGTTTTGCCGGCATCAGTAAGATAATCACAGAGTTGTCGAGGAGTAAGCCAGCTACTACGCGTTTGATAGCGCAAGCGTTGCTCTTCGCTCATTTGAGAAAAATCAGGGGTTTCTTCTAATTCACCTAATGTAATGGTCACCGCAACATTATTGGGGATCTGTTGCCATTTATCTTGAGTGACCCACTCACCTTTTCCCCACCAAAGAGATGGGCTAGCGGCAATATAACGTTGAAAAGCGTCTGGATGGTTAAATAATACATATAGCGTAAACACGCCACCAAAGGAGTGTCCAAATAGTGATTGCTCAGTAATAGTGATGTTTTCTTGCGCCATCTGTGCTAGTACATAGGGTTTTAATTGGCTTACCATAAACTGATAAAACTGTTCAACATTACCGCCTTTGGCAAAGGCTTCGCCATGTACTCTTGGGGTATAGTCGTGAGTTCTTTCCGCTATAAAATAGGCCTTTTCACCTACATAGCCTAGGCTTGCAATAACAGGCAATGGCTTTTTCGCTTGCGCTAGTGCTTCATTCACAATAAGTGGAAATTGTGCATTTGCATCAACACTATACAGCACTGTTGTCTTAGGCGTATTTTTGGGGATCGCAAGAAAAAAGCGATACTGCTTTCCTTGATGCTCAACCTCTTTTTCCATAATGTGATAATAGGTTGATACTTGTGGTGTGAGTTGAGGAACTTGTTGATTAGGTCTTGCTTGCACAATAGAAGATAACATTATCATTCCACATAACATTAGTATTCTCATCAATCAGATACTCTGTAAGTTATTATCAAATGATGGCAGTAAGCCCCATAATAAATGAGGCTTACCTTTACTGGGATAGATTAAAAACTATATTTGATATTTGCCCAATAACGACGGCCTTCATCAACGACCCAGTTTCCCCCTTTATCGTTGACCGCAGGACCTGTTTCATCGGTAATATTCAATACGGCTAAATTTAGCATGGTATTTTTATTAAAGTTATAGGTCATTCCTAAATCAAAGGTTGTATAACCACTACGATAACGAGCGCCAGTATAACCATTTCGTTGAGCCGCCCAAATTTGCTTACCAGTATAGGCAGTATTGGCATAGAAACTGGTAGCTTCATCGTATTGCCAATCAACACGCGCATTGGCGCTATGTTTTGGTGTCATATCCAATGGATAACCTTTTAATGATTCACCAGAGCCTAATTTTTCGTCATCACTTTTACGCTTAGAGTTGATATAAGTGTAATTAGCACTTACTCGCCAGTTATCAGCGACAGGGAATGCAACCGCGGTTTCAATCCCTTTAATATTAGCTTTACCCACATTATCATATTGGTACAGTTTTAATCCGGTAATAGGATCGATTTCACCCGTATCGTAGTTGGTAAGCTTATCTTTAAATTCTGTATTAAAGAAGGTCACATTGGCGGTAAAACCATCACCATTATCATAACCAACACCAATTTCTTGGCTAACCGAAGTTTCAGGTTTTAAGTCACGATTACCATACATAATCGCTCGCCCTTTTTCCGTTGATGTACCATATTGAGGGCTAATTTCTCGTAAACTCGGGGCTTTAAAGGCCTTAGCAATCCCCCCTTTTATGGTAAATTCGTCGGTTAAATGGTAAACCGCATATGCTCTTGGGTTCCAGTGCTTACCATAGTATTCATGATCATCAAGACGTATTCCCCCAGTTAGGGCTAAATTATCAGTGACACTAAATTCATCTTCTAAAAATAACGCTTTTTGATCAGCGGTGATCGTAGATTGTTTGACCTCTTTACCGCCGACTGAAGATTCGTCTTTTAAACGTGCATATTGGTATTGACCACCAAAAGTCATCACATTATCAGGAAGGAATGCGGTAAATTTAGCATCGAAAACAGTATTAGTGATTTCAGGGCGGCGATCTTCATAATATTTGTAGCTATTTCCTGTCGCTTTATCTACACCTTCCGTCTTTTGAACACGCTTGGTTTGCTCTTGATAAACACTTAACTCAGAGTGCAAAATATCAAACTGATTTTTATAAGTTAATGCCCAATGGTTACGGTCATTATTCGTTTCTAGCATTTTGTTTTTATCAAGACGTCCACCACGATTGGTAAATTCGCTCATCGATTTACCCGGTGTTGTCGTGCGTTGTAGCGAATTGCGTCCAGCTTCTAATAAAATGGTTTGGTTATCTGTAGGAGTAAAAGCTAATTTGGCCGTAATATTTTTATTATCGTTACGCCCTTGCCCATACGTAATTTTATCTTCTGCACGTAAGTAGCTACTACCATAAAGTTGTAAACCTAATTTATCTTCAATTAATGGGCCTGAAAGATAAAAATCACCATTGATAGAATCTCCCGCGTCACGGTTATGTTGCAATGTTCCCCCCATGGAAACTGCACCATGCCACTCTTTAGTAACAGGCTTAGTAATAATATTAATCACACCGCCCATCGCATCTGAGCCATAGAGTGATGACATTGGCCCACGTATTACCTCGATCCGTTCAATGGCATCCGCAGGAGGAATAAATCCACCTTCATATCCACCACTCCCATTAGGGCGTGATTCACGACTATTTTGACGTCTGCCATCAACCAAAATCAGTGTGTATTCTCCGGGTAAGCCACGAATAGTAATTTCTTGTTTATTTGCATTACCATTCACACTGACGCCTTCAACCCCTTTTACGGCATCAGCAAGATCGTGTATCGGTTTTTTCTCTAATTGTTCTTTGTTGATTACCGTAATGCTAGCGGGTGCATCTGTTTGTTGCTGTGCAAACCCTGAGGCTGATACAACTAATCGTTCTACTTTATCTTCTTGTGCATGTAGTGAATAAGAAGTCATTAAAATACAGGCTGTTAAAGCACTTATTTTAAATTTCATAACAAATCCCTGAAGTCAAATAATGGTTATAGTAATGAGAATGATTAATATTATCTTAATCAATTGACTGTGAGAATAATTTTCTTTTGCAATTTAGTGATATTTTTTAATCTGCATCAAAGCAATTTAGAGCAACAAAGATAAGAAGATTTGAATAGGCATTGAAGTGACAAAAAAAGCAGAGCTATTGGCTCTGCTTTTTTTTGTAATACATTGATAAATAAAATTAATTACTAATTACCAAAATACAGCATAAAGCACACAGAGGATGATCATAATGATATAAGAAGCAATATTGAACCCACTTTGGGTTTTAAATGTTGCATCAGTTAATACAATCGCCCCTACGCTATCATCACTTTTCGTTGAGGTTAAGCTGACCAAACCAATAACAACCGCGGTGAAAATAAAGGTATACATCATTTGGTCAAGGAATGGCATTCCTAGTGGCATTAATTTTAGGAATAAAGCAAAAGGAATTGAGAGTACAACCCCTATAATTGCCCCTTTGGCATTAGTTTTCTTCCAAAATAGTCCTAACAAGAATACAGCTAAGATACCAGGACTCACTAAACCTGTGTACTCTTGGATATATTGGAATGCCTGATCAATGCCCCCTAACAGTGGCGCAATAAAGCAAGCAATAATCAATGCAATCACCGCACTAATACGTCCCACATTAACTAAGCGGGTTTCTGAGGATTTTGGCCCAATATATTCTTTATAAATATCCATCGTGAAAATAGTCGCGATAGAGTTAAGCATGGAAGCTAAAGAAGAAACGATAGCTGCTGCCAGTGCTGCAAACACAACCCCTTTAGCCCCAATAGGTAAGAATTGTGTTAACCAAGGATAGGCTTTATCCGCTTGCGCTAAGGTTGGGATATGCTCCTGTGCCATTGTTCCTAATCCTGCCATCAGCGTAGGATCGGTTGTGATAACAAAAGCTGCGATCCCCGGCACAACAACTAAAATAGGCACAATCAGTTTTAAGAAAGCGGCAAACACTAAACCTTTTTGCGCTTCATTAATAGATTTAGCAGCTAAAGCACGCTGAATAATGTATTGGTTAAAGCCCCAGTAATAGAGGTTAGCAACCCATAGCCCACCGATTAGCACAGCAATTCCTGGCAAATTCATAAATTGTGGGTTTTCTTTTGCTAAGATCATTTTAAAGTGATCTGGCGCGGCGGCTGTCATCTTACTTAAGCCTTCCATTATTCCGCCATCACCACCGATATAGCTAACAGCAAGTACGGTGGTGAAAAGTCCACCGAGGATCAGGAAGAAAACTTGTACAACATCCGTCCATGCAACCGCTGAAAGTCCACCGTAAAGCGAGTAGATAACCGCAAATAGTGCCAGACCAATAATGGCATACATCATCGGCACACCAAGAATGGTTTCTAACGCCAATGATCCTAAATACAATACAGATGTTAAGTTAACGAAAATAAAGAGTGCTAACCAGAATACGGCGAGGATCGTCTTTAAATTACGACTTTTAAAACGATTCTCAACAAATTCAGGAATGGTATAAATGCCTTTTTCAATAAAAATAGGTAAAAAGTATTTAGCAACAATGATTAACGTCAATGCTGCCATCCATTCATAAGATGCAATAGCAAGACCTATCGAAAATCCTGAGCCAGACATACCAATGAATTGCTCAGCTGAGATATTAGCAGCAATAAGAGAAGAACCAATCGCCCACCAAGGCAGTGTTTTACCCGCGAGGAAGTAATCCTTTGTTCCTTTTTTAGCTCCATCTTTTGAACGAGAAACCCATAATCCAAGGCTAATAATAATGATGACATAGAGGGCAAAGATTGCATAATCTATTGTGCTTAATCCAACACCTTCTGTATGCATAATATTTTCCTTTCAGACCCATAGAGAGAAGAGAATATTAATGTAAACGTTTCCACTTGCTTTTTCCGTTACTCCGTTCACAATTTTATCGCCTATGTTAAAAATCGGATCGATAAAGCACATAACAAACGATTACCTTAACTAATAAATCAACAAAATTCGCTGATTTCACTTTATGCTCTTTTAATTGAGAAAAAAGTCATCGCTAAAAATAAACAAAACAGAGAGAGTTTGATAACGATTACAAGAAATAACCAGGTAATAATAAGAATATTTTTAAGCGATAAAACAGATAAAAAAGGCGCTTAAACAAACTGTTACAAACTTCTGAGCCTAGCATCAGAAGTTTGTAACATGTTTAAAGTATAATGGATGATTAAGAAAGATGGCTTAAATTATAAACGGAGTTGCGCTGAACCAGAGTGGGTGAGTAAATACGCTGCTTTTGGGTTAGGACTTCCCCTTGAGAAAGCTTTAACGCTAATGTTGCTGCTTGCTCTGCCATCATATGTATCGGATAACGTACCGTGGTTAGTCGAGGATGAATATAACGAGCGATAAGTACATCATCAAAGCCAATCACTGAAATTTTTTCAGGAACAGGGATCTCATTTTCATCAAGCACCGATAATGCCCCAGCAGCCATAAAGTCGTTATAGGTGACCACTGCTGTAAAATCTATCGACTTGGTTAATAGACGCATCATCGCTTGCTCTCCCCCTTCGCCTTCTGGCTCGCCATATTCAACATAGCTTTCAGGCAAACTAATATTATAAGCCGCTAAAGCAGCTTTATATCCCGCAAGCCTTTGGCTGGTATCTTCAATATGGTGAGTGGATGAGATATAGGCGATTTGAGTATGGCCTTGGCGAATAAGGTGTTCGGTAGCAATCCATGCCCCTTTATAGTTATCTAAGGCGACACAACGTTCCGCAATTTCTGGGATAAAACGGTTAATTAATACCATGCTATTAACTTCATTGGCATAAGCTAACAACTCTTCATCAGAAAGTGCCTTAGAGTGGATCACTAAACCATCACAACGGCTGTTGATCAAGAGTTCAATAGATTGGCGTTCATCTTGCGCATCATGGTAACCATTACACACCAGAATATGTTTTCCCGCTTTTCTGGCGATATTATCGACCGCTTTGACCAAGGTCCCAAAAAAGGGATCGGATACGTCATGCACCAAAACACCTAATGTTTGGGTACTTTGACTGACCAGCGCTCGCGCAGCAGCATTGGGGCGATAACCTAATTTTTGCATTGCCGAATTGACAATCTCTATCGATGCTCGGCTCGCTTTTGGTGAGTTATTAATGACCCGAGATACCGTAGCAACAGAAACACCCGCTTCTTTTGCCACATCCTTGATAGTTGCCATATCCACCTCATAAATAACTCTTATTCTGCATTAAAAACCTTGTGTCATTAATCGATGGCTAAGAAAAAGAGTAAGTTATAAAACAAGTGGCATGATTATCAGTGAAGATAAGAAATTTAAAAAGTAAAATGATCAAATAAACAGTAAAAAAGGAAAGCGTTTACACTTTCCTTTATCTATTACTGATAAAATTTATATATTGTTTGGCTATGCCACGGAGTATTTGCAGCTAAAATACCTTGGTTCTCACCCCATTCAGGATGATTCGGCCCATCAGGAAAATATTGTGTCTCTAAAGCCAGCCCCGAATAATTACCATAACGACGAGTTTTTCCTTTACTCTGTGCCAAAAAATTTCCTGTATAAAACTGTATAGAAGGCATGGTAGTAAAAACATCCATTTTAAGCTCACCTTCAGGGGCAATAACTGTGGCAATCGATGCTTTATCTGCTATTTTTTGTTTGTCTAAAATAAACGCATGATCATAGCCATTAGCGGCTTTTTGACATTCATCTCGCATAAAATCGATGCCAATACGTTTTAATTGACGAAAATCGAACCCCGTCCCAGTCACATCGACAATTTCCCCTGTAGGAATATTACCCGCGCCATTTTTTAAGTAGTGAGAAGCGTGGATAACTAAATCATGTTCAAGAGCCGTTCGCTGAGTATGCTCCCCAGCTAAATTAAAATAGGCATGATTAGTTAAACTCAGCGCTGTCGTTTTATCACTAATAGCCTGATAATTAATATGAACTTCATTATCATCCGTTAATGTATATGTCACACTGGCTTCGACGGTACCGGGAAATCCTTGTTCGCCATCTGCAGATAGCAAGCTTAAAGTGACCGACTGTGTGGATTGCGCCACAATAGTCCAGCGACGATGGCTAAAATTTTGTTTACCACCATGTAGCGTATTGTTGCCTTCATTAGCAACAAGGCGATACTCAGTTCCGGCGATGGTGAATTTAGCCCCTGCAATACGATTAGCAAAACGCCCTACCGTTGCGCCAAAATAGGCCGTTTGCTGTTGATGGGCTTTCATATCTGCAGATCCTAAAAGCACATCGCGACGATAGCCATTCACAGGGACAATACAACTTAGCCATGTCGCACCAATATCCATAATGGAGATAGACATACCAAAACGGTTTGTCAAAATCACGACTTGAGCAGGCAAACCATCAAAAGCGGCTTGTGTGGTCATCTGTTCAGGCTTAAAAAAACGGTTTTCATTTAATGCCATTAGTTATCTCCAGATAGCCCGCCCCTTGGCTTGCAGAGCAGACATAAATAGTTTCTTTTAAACCTGTTTGGTTTTTATATTGGGCTTCAACTGCTTGTGTCACTTTTGCGACTAAATCAGGAGTCACCAGCGCCACCACACAGCCCCCAAAACCTCCGCCAGTCATTCTAACGCCACCTTGCGAACCAATCACTGATTTAACAATTTCTACCAGTGTATCCACTTCGTTAACGGTTATTTCAAAGTCATCACGCATAGAGATATGTGATTGTGCCATCAATTCACTAAGTTTAGTAAGATCGCCTTGTTTTAACGCCTCAGCCGCTTGTAAAGTACGCTCATTTTCGGTGATCACATGACGAGCACGTCGATACACTTTATCATCCATCAGCGTTTTTTTCGCTTGCAATTGCGCTAAGGTCGCATCTCGTAATGCAGTAACATTTAATATTTTTGCCGCTTCCTCACACTGTTGACGACGCGTATTATATTCGCTATCGACTAACCCTCTTTTTTTATTTGAGTTAATGATCATCACTACCGCACTTTCTGGCATTTTTACCGCCGTAGTGGCTAATGAACGACAATCAATTAATAGTGCATGGCTCTCTTCACCACATGCAGAAATAAGCTGATCCATAATACCGCAATTGCATCCAACAAATTGGTTTTCTGCTCTTTGACTGTTAAGGGCAATTTCTTTTTGACTAATAGGAAGTTGATAAAGTGTTTTTACTGTTTGTCCTATAGCCACTTCTAATGCAGCTGAAGAGCTTAAGCCAGCCCCTTGAGGCACATTACCTGTAATGGCAATATCCATACCCTGAAATACATATTTGGCTTGTTGTAAAAAATGAATAACGCCACGAATATAGTTAGCCCACATTTTATTAGGTAAAAACTCAATGGGATGTTCGAGAGAGAATTGATCTTGCGCATTCTGATAATCAACCGCAATCACACGAATAAGATTATCATCTCGTTTGGCGGCAGCAACTACCATTTGATAATCAATGGCACAAGGAAGAACAAAACCATCGTTATAATCAGTATGCTCACCAATCAGATTAACTCTGCCTGGAGCTTGAATAAAATGTGTTGGGGCATAACCAAAAATAGAGGTAAAAGAATGAGTCACATTATTAATCAGTGCCTGCATAATAAATCCTTAACTTAAAATTAAGTAATAACAACCTGTTACATCAATATAATAGTGATGCATCCTAGGCTAGGTAGTGATTTAAAAAGCGTCCGCCATCAACCCGTTAAGCTAATTTTCTTGCTCTTTATAATGGATATCGCTTACTTGGCGTAAATTATAAGCAGCTTGCTCTGGCGTTAAGTCGCGTTGCGATTCAGCCAACATTTCATAACCCACCATAAATTTACGTACTGTCGCAGAGCGTAATAACGGCGGATAATACAGGGCATGTAATTGCCAATGCTCAATGCTTTCGCCCTCTTTAAAAGAAGGTGCAAAATGCCATCCCATTGAATAAGGAAATGAACAATGAAATAGATTATCGTAACGACTGGTTAATTTTTTTATTGCCAAGGCTAAATCATCACGTTGTTCAGCCGTTAATTCACTCATTCTGCGAATATGGCTTTTTGGTAATAGCATGGTTTCATAAGGCCATGATGCCCAATAAGGCACGACAGCTAACCAGTATTTAGTTTCAACCACGGTTCGACTACCGTCTTCAGATTCAGCTTTAACATAATCCATTAATAGATTACGGCCATATTGATTAAAATAGTCTTTTAATTGGCTATCTTTGCGTGCTAATTCATTAGGTAAAAAATCACTCGCCCATATTTGCCCATGAGGATGAGGTTGAGAGCACCCCATTGTTTCACCTTTATTTTCAAATACTTGTACCCATAGATACTCTTTGCTTAGCGCTTCTATTTGGTTATCCCAAGTATCAATGATTTTACGTAGGCTACTAATAGGTAATTCGGGAATAGTTTTACTATGATCGGGGGAAAAACAAACAACACGACTGATCCCTCTCACCGCTTGAGTCTGGAAGAGTGGATTATCGGATACCTCAACACTATATTGGTCTGTCAATAATGCAGAGTGATCGTTATTAAAAACATAAGTGCCTGTGTAATCAGGATTTTTATCACCCGAAACTCGGGTATTCCCTGGGCACAGATAACAATGTGGATCATAAGAGGGAAGTGTCGCTATCTGAGGTTTTTCATCTTTGCCATTCCATGGTCGTTTTGCTCTATGGGGTGAAACTAATATCCACTGCCCAGTCAAAGGGTTATAACGACGATGAGGATGCTCAACGGGATCAAAAATCAGTTTTGACATAATCTTCTCTCTTATTTATTAAAGATTATCTGATAGCGTTTTTATGATCTATTTCAGATAACCGTTAGGATTTTGTGATTGCCAACGCCAAGCATCGGCTGCCATATCATCAATAGAGCGAATGGCTTTCCAGTGTAAGTCTTTTTCTGCTTTGGCAGGACTTGACCAACATTGTGCGATATCTCCCGGGCGACGTGGCTGAATTTCATAAGGGATTGCTTTACCACTGGCTTTACGAAATGCTTCAATCATTTCAATCACACTGGTGCCATTCCCTGTGCCTAGGTTATAGATATGTAACCCTGCTTTTTCTCCTAACGCATTTAAGGCGGCAATATGACCATCAGCTAAATCCATAACATGGATATAGTCACGTACACCAGTACCGTCTTTTGTTGGGTAATCATCACCAAATACCGCGACTTTTTCACGACGACCTATCGCAACTTGCGAGATATAAGGCGTTAAATTATTAGGAATACCCTTAGGATCTTCCCCCATAGTGCCAGATGGATGAGCACCTACTGGATTGAAGTAGCGCAGTAAACTGATAGACCAACTCTCATCTGCAATATAGAGATCAGACAAAATACGCTCGACCATATATTTACTGGTGCCATAAGGATTGGTAGTGCCACCAACAGGTGACTCTTCAGTAATAGGCACAGTTTGAGGATCACCATAAACCGTGGCTGATGAGCTGAAAATAATACTTTTTACGCCCGCATCACGCATACAACGAACTAACACCAAAGTACCGTTAACATTGTTGTCATAGTATTCGATGGGCTTTTCAACAGATTCACCTACCGCTTTTAATCCAGCGAAATGGATCACTGATTGAATAGAGTGCTGAGTAAAAATTGTGGCCAGTCGTTTTTCGTCACGAATATCCCCCTGATAAAACAGTGGGCGTTTTCCTGTTAATGCTTCAATTCGGTTAAGTACCTCTTCATTTGCATTACTGAGGTTATCCAAAATAATAGGCGTCATGCCTGCTTCTAACATTTGCACGCATGTATGACTACCGATATATCCCATTCCACCCGTAACTAAAATTTCCACATTCACCTCTTTTGATTTATTTCAAATGAAAAGCGTCAAGCGGTTTTGTTGATTGCCTCAGAGTTTAACAAGTTCAACAAACTAATTTCGTGATCAAACCGACATTTAGTGTAAACGTTTACACGCTTTTCTTATTCCTTAATTATTTAATAAAAACGACCTAATATAACCGTATTACAGCAAATTATTGTTAATAATCGTTATATAGTTATTTTAGAGAGAACTGCCCTCTTCACCATAAAAGTAAACGATTACATTATACTGAATACTTTAATTATATGATAAAACTGATATTAATTGGTTTTTATCATACCTTATTAACATCCACGCTAATATGCTTTACAGTGAAATTAAGAGTAGCCTCAATAGATGAATTGAAGAGAAGAGAGTGTGATTTATATCTATTAGTTAATACCAATTAGGAGAACGCTATGAAACCCGTTGTAATACTTTATCAACCGCTTCCAGAAAAACTGCAACAAAAATTATCTGCCGTTGCTGAGGTAAAACAGTTTAACGCGCTCTCTCTCGATTGTGCCGATTTTAAAGCCACCCTCGCTCATGCTGAAGGATTGTTAGGCGCCGGCGGTAATATCGATAAACACTTTATTGAAAAAGCGCCAAAACTAAAAGCCGTATCAACGATTTCTGTCGGTTATGATAATGTGGATGTTGCCGCGCTCACTGAACGTCATATCAAATTGATGCATACACCTACGGTATTAACTGATACTGTCGCTGATACAATGATGGCGCTTGTTCTTGCCGTCTCTCGTCGTATTCCTGAACTAGCCGATAATATAAAACAAGGTTTATGGGTAAAAAGTATTACGCCGGATTGGTATGGTACTGATGTTCACCATAAAACCATGGGGATTATTGGTATGGGGCGTATCGGTAAAGCATTAGCACAACGCGCCCACTTCGGTTTTGATATGGATATTATTTACCATTCTCGTACTGAATATAACGATGTTAACCAGCATTTTAATGCTAAATTTTGTTCCCTAGAGATGCTTTTACAACAAGCCGATTTTGTCTGCATTACTTTACCGCTAACGCCAGAAACTCATCATCTGTTAAGCGCAAAACAGTTTGCATTAATGAAAGCTGACGCCTATTTAATTAATGCCGGACGCGGTGCCGTGGTTGATGAAAAAGCATTAATTAACGCATTAGAGCAGCGACAAATAGCTGGAGCCGGATTAGATGTGTTTGAGCAAGAGCCACTGCCAACCTCTTCACCACTTTTAACCATGAAAAATGTTGTCGCCTTACCCCATATTGGCTCTGCGACTAAAGAGACTCGCTATGCAATGGCTGAATGTGCCGTTGACAATCTGATTGCTGCATTAACCGATAATGTAAAAGAAAACTGTGTTAATTTTTAATTAAGCAAAGAATAAAAACAAAAAGGTAATAAATACAATTTATTACCTTTAAACTATCAAATAGTTAACGCTAAATTAAGCAGGATCGACGTGTATCATCACACTTAAAATCTGTGCATGCTGTTTAAGTACTCTATCATGGGCATTGACCACAATATCATGACTTTGATTGACCGTTAATTCGCCTTTAATTTCTAAATGGACATCAACTAATAAATAATCACCTGCACGACGGGTTTTTAAATCATGTACCCCTTGTACTCCTGGTGTGGTGATTAATGTATTGGTGATCTGTTCAAGTGTTTCTTCATCAGCGCCTCTATCCATGAGATCTTGCAAAGCTTGATAGGTAAAACGCCATCCCATACGGCCAACAAATAGCCCGACAATAAGTGCTGCTAGTGGGTCAAAGAATTTAAATCCAGCAAGGCTACCAATGATCCCTATTGCAACCACTAAAGAAGAGGCGGCATCTGAGCGCGCATGCCAAGCATTTGCCACTAACATACTAGAATCGACTTTTTTGGCTACAGCTAACATATAACGAAATAACCCTTCTTTAGCCGCTAATGCCAATAAAGCCACATAAAGCGCGATGCTATGAACATCAGGAATGATTGAAGGATCTAACATTTTATGGATAGCAGAAAATATCATTCCCAAACCAACAATCAATAAAATCGTCCCTAACACTAATGAAGCGGCATTCTCATAGCGAAAATGTCCATAAGGATGATCGGCATCGGGTTGCTTTTGACTGCCTTTATTCGCAATTAACACCACGAAGTCAGCAATTAAATCAGACAGTGAATGAATACCATCAGCAATTAAGCCTTGGGAATGTGAGAATAAACCAATTGTGATTTGAAATATGGATAAAAAGATATTAACAAAAACACTGACCAATGTGCTTTTCTTGGCCGCTTTGAATTTGTCAGATTGTGTTTTCTCAGCCATATTCAACTCAATATCATCAATGTGATTATGTGTCATAATAATAATCTTATTCTGTATAAATAGCCTACCCTATTTGTTTATAACGAATAGAGTTCCATAGGTTATTTCAGGTTCCATAACTCATTGGTGAGGATAAAGGACGACTCTGAATAACAATCCTGTTTAGGGACTAAGATTGCTGTCCAAACATCATATTGAGATGCTATTAACGGTTAATATGCCATACTTTATTGATTAAGTCTCTAAAAAATTACCAATAAAATCCTATAGATACAGAACAATAATATAATTGATAATCATTCTTTTGTGCATTTTCCTCTAGATGGCTAATTAAAAAACTTTTATTTTAAATATCATCTTATTTAACTCATACCTGTCAATAAGTTAAGATTGATATAGTTTTATTCTGCCTTTTTAGCTTTTTATTTTAAAAGCACTAATTATTACTATAATATAAATAATTAAGTGATAGAATAATCATTCTCACTCTTATTTAGAACGTAGATCACAGCTATATTTTTTATATTCAGTGATAATAGAGTTATATTTTAAAACTAACGTTAAGTGAGGTTTGTAATGTACAAAAAAATTCTAGTTCCTATCGATATTCTAGAAGACGAGCTTTCTCAGGAACTGATCACTCACATTGAACAAATTGCTCAAGTTGGCAAACCCGAGATCCACTTCCTCACCGTTATTCCAAATGCAGAACTTTTCTTTGGTATTGAGTTTGCCGCTATTCCTGAAAAATTTAAAGACTCTTCAGAGCGCACTCGCCTCGCTTTTATTGCTCTGCAAGATATGATCAAAGATGCGAAAATTCCCGATGAGCAAATTGTTTGCAATGTCGGTGTTGGTAATGCAAAAGATGAAATTTTAGAGTATGCACGTCAAATCGATGCAGATTTAATTGCTATTGCTTCACATCGTCCTAATGTTTCTTCCTACTTATTAGGCTCAACAGCATCATCTATTGTTCGCCATGCAAAAATGTCGGTATTGGTGATCCGTTAGTTGTAAAAAAAGCCCTTTGAAAACAAAGGGCTTTCCACTCAATAATCATTAAAGATCAATCATTATTTCTTTGTTGAATCTTTAACCTCGTCAGAAGTAGACCACACACGATATTTCACATCTACATCTTTTGGTGCATAGACAACAATAGGTAATTTGCTGTTATAGCGGATAAATGCCGCTTGCCCCATATTAGCTTGAACAAAGGCGGGTTTTTTAGTGTTATCAAGACAACCCATCATCGTAGACATTGGGCCATTTAAGTCGCTTACGATATAGTAATCATAACCCCAACCTTCGAGATCTTTTTTATCTAACTCAGCACCAAACCATTGACGATTACAATCAACCATCATCTCTTTACCCACGATCAACTCAACTTGGTAATTGCCTTCGTTTTCTTTTTGTTCTAACTCAATAACATGACGAATTTGATTTTCCTTTGCTTTAGGATAAGGAGCGACTTTTTCCAAACTATCAACCGCTTGTGCGCAAGCAGACAAAGACATCGCTGCAACCAAAGATAAAATTACTTTATTCATCATTTTCTCCATATTCACAGCGCCAAATCGCTGTTAACAAATTTTGCTTAGATATTTTTATTAGTAATCATCTTAATACTAGCATTTTATAATATAGATGCTAACACTTTAGCAGATCTCTCTCTGAGAGGATTATTCTGATAATTTTTAAAGAACTCATTCTTTTATTGATGAAATGTAAATTTGTGATGCACTAACGTGCAGATCAGCTATCTATGATTATACTGAAATAGAGATCGCAATTTCTTTCATTAGGAGGTTATATGTTCTCAGAAAGACAATCACTGGTTTCTCAGTTAAAAAATACCCATCCTCGTTTCCAAGCTCTCTATGATAAACACCATCGACTTGATCAAGAAATTGCTAAATTAGAAGGACCTAATGGCGCAGGCTACAATGATGAAGTTGCAAAACTAAAAAAAGAAAAACTCTATCTAAAAGATGAAATGCAAAAAATACTTCAACAAGCTGAGAAATAAACCGTTCTTTACTACGGCGCAAATATTATTTATCAGCGACCTGAAGCGATGACCTTTTGTCATCGCTTTTTTATGATTAAAAACAAAGTTTCCCTCCTAAAAAGATGCATAATAAATACATCTTATATAATTAAGGGCTAACAAATGGCATCTATACATGGTCATGAAGTATTACATATGATCCTTTCATCAAAAGTGGCGTTTACGCAAAGATCACTTATCGAGGCAATTCATCAACGTTTTGGGGAAGAAGCGCGCTTTCATACCTGTTCTGCTGAGAATATGACAGCGGCCGAATTAGTGGCATTTTTAGAAAAAAAAGGAAAATTTATTGCTGCTGATGGCGGTTTTACTACCAGTGAAAACAAAATTTGTCGCCATTAGTAATATCAATAAGTAGATTGCCAGTAAGCAACATGTTTGGCATGTTGTTAACTATCTATCTGATCAATAAAAGTAAGATGCTCTGGCAATCTCTGTTTAACTTAATTGGTCGTTAATCATCATTCGTTTGGAGCCAACTATCATCTTCCCAAACACTTTGAATTAACTCCATAATATGCTCATGCTTAGCTTCATCTTTTACGCCCGTGACTTGGATCGTATTCATGCTACTAAAAGCGATACGAAACTGCATATCAGGATAAATAGGAATAATTTTTTTTCTTAGTTCATGTTCTAACAGCGGAAATAGTGAGTCAGTGACATTAGATTGTTTGTTAAATAAAATTTCCACACGCATTATTTTCACCATACCAAGGCAAATAAACTGTATATAAATACAGTATTATATAATCAAAAAAAAGAAAAGTATTTTTGCAAAATTTTTTCTTTTTTTGCCTTAAAAATAGCCAATTAATTTATCATCCCAGTCATGCGTTATGATAAAATGCATTTTAAATGCAACAATAAGAAGTGAGAGTACCATGTCAGGTAAAAGAATTAATCGAGAGAAGAAAACCATCCAAAAAATGGTTGCTCTGTATGAACGAGCGCATCCTAATACCGACCCCGAGTATTATCAGCAATTAGTGACATATGCTTATAAAAGACTAGATAAATGTCGCTATGGTGAGGAAAAACCCGCCTGCAAACAATGTCCAATTCACTGCTATCAGCCAGTAAAAAGATCAGCAATGAAACAAGTCATGCGTTGGGCGGGGCCTCGAATGCTAATTTATCATCCCTATTTAGCAATTAGACATCTTATTGATGATAAGAAACCCGTTCCTGCATTACCGGCTAAAAAATCTAAACGTTTATCGGGAAAATAAAGTCTGCTTTTTTTAATCGGTATAATACATGTTGTGCTAAAGGGTGTGTTTTATCTAGAGATGGATGCATAAAATATTCAGACTTCTTCATACCGAGTTTTTTCATCACCCCTTCTGAGGGTAAATTGGTCACGGCGGTAAATGCCACCACTTCTTCCAGTTTCAACTGTTCAAAAGCATATTTTAATACTGTTAAGGCCGCCTCATAAGTGTACCCTTTACGCCAATGAGATTGTGCAATACGCCAACCTATTTCAACACACGGATTAAAAGGCAAAGGGGCATTAGGAATATTTAATCCAACAAAGCCAATAAGCTCTTGAGTCTCTTTTAATTCAACGGCCCAAAGTCCCCAACCATTTTGCTGAATAAATTTATCACGCAATGTATCAACCATTGCATCGCTTTCTGCGCGGGTAAGTGGTGAAGGGAAATAACGCATCACCGATGCTGAGGCGTTAATATGTAAAAAAAATGGCGCTTTATCACTTTCACGCCATTCTCGTAAACGTAATCGAGGAGTAGCCAATTCCATCATTATTCTCATTCTAATTAGTTAGGATAATAATGATAAAATAAAACAGATCATAAGTAATAAAAAGAGAATCGCTTTTATTTTTTATTTTCTTTTAGTTTACTTTCTGCAGTTACAGACTCTTTATTGGTATTAACTGTACCTTCTTTAATAGATACAACACGTTGCTGTGCAACGGCTTTAGCTTGGTGTTCAACCTGTTCAGATTGTCCAGTAAAGACACCGCCACGTTTAATTGACATACTGCCACAACGACTAGTGCCACGTAGTTCACCATGCTCTAGAATATCAAGATTGTTTGCGGCACAAATACCTTTAACAAAACCATCAATAATGATGTCTGGCGCCGTTAATTCCCCTTCAACTTGGCCTGCATGCATAACACGGATCACGCCATCTTTTACATTGATATTCCCTGAAATTTTACCCCAAATTTGAATATCACCATCAACGTTAATATCACCTTGAAATACAGTGCCTTTAGCAATAATGGTATACAATTTTTGCTCCGGCATAGGCTTTTTTTCTTCTGCCATAACTGGAGCAATAGGCTCCGCGGCTTTTGGTGTTTCTGTTTTTCGACTAAACATTGCCGTTTTTTTTAACCTCAAAGTTATAGAGTAAATAATAATGCTAAAAATTAGGATAAGGGTGATCAAAAGCTCACCAGCTATTTGATATCGCCAAAAAGCCATTAATGCACATGACCAAATAATCCATATTATGCTAAATATAATATCCCGCTGTGTTCGCTTATTATCCATAATTAGCTATATCTGAACCTCCCTGATAATAAATACACCAGCTCTACTTATTATTTTAATAAATAATTATTCAAGTCGATGGCGATAATAACGCCATATATCATCCCCAATTTTGGGCTTTGCTTTTTAGGGAAAAGGTCGATTTATAAGTAGATAAAAAAGAGATAACAATTAATTTTTTGCTAATTTATGAATAAGATGCACACTTTCCCATCCTATAATGATGATAATTTATAACACGAATTAACATATAGCTAATCGCATCTATTGATAACAACTTGATTATTCAAAAATCTTCAACAAATGGAGGAGAGCTAACAAAACAGCAATAAAACCATCACAGATAAAATATGAGACATTAGTCACAAAAATAAACCACCGTCTATTTTTAAGACTAATTTCTTGATACATTACTGGCCATTTTTATGATAGACGTTAATTTTTATGTTTTCATAATGTTAAAACTATATAAAGACGAAAAAATATACTTGGGGAAAATTTATAGCAAGTTTATTTGCTTCTTTGCCATACTAAAAAAGATAATAATATATAGTGAAAATAACCTATAAAAATTACATTTTATTTTTTTTATCAAATAAATTCATTGCAAAAAACACTCATTTAATATACAAAATAAAAACATATACACAAAAATTTATTAACAACTCATATTAAACAACTTTATAGTGTTTAAAAAACACCCTTATTATGCTTTACAGTGTAAATTTTAAAATGAAATATAACTAATTGTTATTTATAGAATAAATAACTCTATTTCATTATCTGTCAATATATTATTACAAAATTCTACTAAATTTTGTCGCATTCTTTTCATTAAATGACTAGCTTAATTAAATTGTTTTTGCAATCTATAAAAAATGACATTAAATTAAACAAATGATTTATCTTAAATTAGAAATGGCAACTTCAATGTCTAATATCTAAAAAAAAACCACATCATAATAAAGAAAACATTCTATTTTTTATTTTTAATACTCTTTAAATAATAAAGAAGCTACTACTTTATATTCTTTTTATTTATTGGTATTAAATACAGTGATACTTATATAATAATTTTGGGCGAAAAATGAATACAATACAATGTGGTGAAAACACTAAACAAGATTGCGTTATTCAAAAACTCTCTTATTTTTATCCGCAATATCAAATATTAGAAAATAACCAAAAAGCTTTATACATAATCAGAAATAATGCGCTGGTATTACAAAACTGCACAAATACAATAACTATTAACAAAGATCAGATTATTTTCTTACAACAAGGAAATTATACCATAAAAACGCTAGGCAATGAGCCTTGTGAAACAATTTATATTCCTCTTTCTGATGATTTCTTAAGAAATTTCATGTCAAAAAATAGTGATATTCTCAGTAATATCGATAGAGAGGAAAATTTCTCATCGGCTTTTATCTGTTTTGAAGATTCACCTCTGATCCATTTTTGTAGTAATGGTTTTGATTATCTTTCTTCACAAAATTGTCCAGATACTTTTACTCAATTACGTATTGAAGAAATGCTCATTCTATTACTTTCTTCCGAGCAAGGTGCCAATCTTATGGCGTTACTACGCCAATTAAGTCATAGGCAAGTTGATCGCTTGAAAATATTTATGGAAAAAAACCATCTAAAAAATTGGAAGCTAAAACAGTTTGCTCGCGAGTTTGGTATGGGTCTCACCACATTTAAAGAGTTATTTAATCATGTTTATGGAACATCGCCAAGAACATGGATATGCGAAAGAAGAATTATTTACGCACATCAATTATTATTAACAACAGAAATGAGTATTGTCGATATTTCTATGGAGTCAGGATTCTCTAGCCAATCTTACTTTACACAAAGCTATCATCGACGTTTTAATATGACACCGAGTAAAGCGAGACATCTTAAATTAAAATTATAAAAAATCCGACCTATTATCATAATATCATCATTCAATTCATCGCTAGAATATGCAAAATTTGTTCTGATGAGTGAAACTATTGTGATAAAGCGACAAACTAATACTAGCAAATACCAATATTATCGTTATTTTAATTTGCTAAAAAAAATGATGGCAGATGAAAATAAGAAAACTGTTGATAATTTATTTAATCTTCAGTTTTCTTTACTTATTACAAATAATGATATAAATGAGAAACAAATTAAAATATTATCTCGTTTATTATGCCGTGAAGCTGTAGACAGTTTATTGCAATCCACATGGTTTTTACGCAAAAAACATTGCTCAGTGCCATTAACTAAAGAAAATATTAATGCCGTAGTAAATTTGGCTAATAAATACCAATCTAATATATCAGATATTAATTGGAACGCTTTAAATGCAAAAATCAACATTGCTGATCATGCACGTTTAATTCAAGCTATCATAAAACCCATTTTTATTTGGTGGGTTGAGCATATAACACCGCATATATTTACACTTTATGAGATAAAAAAAGATCTCGAATATCAAATTAATCAATGTGAAAACATTAAATTATTTGAAGAAAAGGAACCATCAAATATAGCCTCTTCTTTTTTATCTTTAGAAGATATAAAAACAAAATTAGAAGCTGATAAAGCACGGATCGTTGTGATAGATGATTTGCTGAAAAAGGATATTAAATTAGTTATAGAAGCTTGGGAAAAAGAGCCGGTATTCAATAAAAAAATAAATAATACATTAGAGTACTTACAAAATACACAACCGCATTCTGAGTTATTACAACCATTATGGGATATTTTAATCACTATTCCACAACACCCTGAAAATTGTAAAAAACTAAAACACTGGCTAGTAGAACACTCTTTATGTTTAATTAATGATGAATTTATGTGGCATGTATAAAATATCAGCTCTTCATTATTTATAGAAGAGCTGACAACGGTAATTTATTAAAGGATGCTATTTGATAGCTAAAATTTCAATTGTCACTATAGACATCGATTCTGGAGGTACTTGCCCTGGGATACCATCTTTCCCATACCCTCCATCAGGTTTAATATAAATTTTAGCTTTGCCATTTAAGCCTGCTTTAGCAACAAAAGTATTAAGAGGCAGTGGAAGTTGGCGGTATGGTAAAATTAACGGCTTAGCTTTGTCATAATTAAGTGTTACTGTACCATCGGTTAATTGTTCATGCATAGCGAAAACAACTGTTTTACCTGCAATTGAATCCACAGGTTTCCCTTGTTTTAGGATTTTAAAGTAAGTGTTATCATCGTATTGCACATAGTTCTGTTTTTGTATTTCCGACAGAATTGATTTATTTCGTTGGGCATTATCTTTACCGATAATTGAATAGGCATATGCAAGCTGACTTGCAATAATCTGCCCTTCTCCCATAGCTTTATCCAATTGCTGTTTTAATGTTTTATTCTCTTTTTGAACACTCGCACTTTCGCTATTTATTTTTTTAATTTCACTCTCTTTTTCTTTTAATTGCTCACTTAATTTTAATTCTTTTTCTTCAAGAGTCTTCGTTAGCGTACGCCGAGCTTCAAGCTGCTTAGAGACTTCATTA
>NZ_KV791984.1:229134-299059 GCF_001808035.1 Proteus sp. HMSC14B05
TTTATTTTTTTAATTTCACTCTCTTTTTCTTTTAGTTGCTCACTTAATTTTAATTCTTTTTCTTCAAGTGTTTTCGTTAGCGCACGCTGAGCTTCAAGCTGCTTAGAGACTTCATTAAACTCTTTTTGAGAATTCGCTAAAACACTTTCTTGTTGCTTAAATTGAGCCGTCGATTCTACTTGCTGCTGTTTTAATGAAGCAATTAGTTGGTTACTTTCAGAATTTTGTTTTGCTAACTGATCTTTAGCTTGTGTTAATTGTGTCGTTAATTTATCAGTAAGCGATTGTTTTTCTGCTAGTTGTTTCTCTAATTGAGCATAAGCGTTATCGTTCGCTATTTTGCTCTCTTTAAGTTGCCCAATGGTGGTATTGTTCTCTTTAAATTGGGTATCCAATGCTTGATACTTATTGGCGAGATCTGCCTGAGCTTTCTCTAATTTAGCGATTGCACCATTTTTTTCTGAAATCAAAGCATCAAAAGCTTCCTCGCCCGTAGATAAACTTTTTTTCAGCTCAGCTAATTCATTAACCTTATTTTGTAACTCAAGCTTCAACGCTGGGATCTGTGTTAATTTATCATCTGCTTGTGCTTTTTGTTGTTGAAGAGTCACTAACGAATGATTTAACTGTTGTTGCTCTTGGTTTATTTTTTTTATGTGATCGTTAAGTTGAGCTATCTGTTGGCGTTGGGTATCAATTAACTGATTATTCTTAGCTAGAGTAGCTTCAAAAGAGGCTTTGTTTTTAGCTAATTGATTTTCTAAAGATTGACGCACTGCTGATAAATTAGTTAAAGAATTTTGTAGTACCTCAATCTCTTTTTTAGCACTGTTATTTGTTAATAACCGTTGAGCCTGCCCATATTGTGATTGTAGCTGCTGTTTTTGTTGCTCAAGTTGAGCAACATGGGTAGTCAATTGATTTAATTTTTGTGCCTGAATATCAAAATCTTCTTGCTGTTTAGTTAATACTTTATTTTTTTCTGTCGCATCAAACAGCAACTGATCTTTTTCAGCTAATTGTGCAAGCAAGGTATCCTGCTCTTTTTTAGACTGTGCTAATTCATTTTTTAACTTAGCCACAGACTGTTTTAGGCTATCATCATTAAGTAAATTATTCGCTACAGCCAGTTTATCTTGCGTTTTTGCCAATTCCGCTGTTAATTGTTGAACTTTTTCTTCTGCGGTTTGCAGGTTAGTTAAACTTTCGGTTAATAACGCGGTTTGTTCAGTAAATTTCTGATACAGACGTTGATATTTTTCGCGAGTATTTGCTAAACGATTTAATAGCTCTTTATTAAAGAGAGGTTGCTTATGGTCAAGCAAAGAACGTTTAAATTGATATAAAAAATGAAAAGGTATTTCAGTCACTGAATACACTGTATTTGGAATAAAATCTAATAAAGTATTATCAGTAGACTGATATGGCTGCCCTGGATAACGCTTACGCGTATAAAGCATTAGAGGATTATAGACCACGGATTTACTTTGATAATACCGATTCAAGTCCTCAGGGGTAAATTGCGGTTTAATCGGTACAAACGAAAGCAGTGGTGTTAAATAATGAGTGTAATCACTGTTTATTTTGTTGGTATTTGTAGATACCACAGAGCATTGTTCAGACAAAGTCACCTGAGGTACAGAGGGAGTCGCCACTACTGGCCGATGCTCATTGCGTACCACGGTTTGATGTTCATTCCGTACAACAGGCTGTTTAGGCTGAATTTTTTGTTGTGGTTTTTGTGGTGGCTTTTCCTTTAATGTCACAGTGGAACGCACCGTTCCACTACGCTGATCGGGAGTAGATGAAGATGAAATTGTTGCAGAGGGTTCAGGCTTAATATCAACGGGCTGTTGTGCTTCTAAATAACGGTCAAAATCTTCAATGACAAAATTAAACTCATTATTAGCAAAAGACAGCGCCGGAAACATCATAAAAGCGAGACAAGCACTCTGCTTTAATTTCATAGTAATTATTCACCTAATTTCTTCAATGTCGAATTCACAGACATAACCGAAAGATAGCGCACTTTAGCACATAGTACTTCGGTCTTAGATTCGATACTCATTTTTAATAATGCTAAGCTATCTTTACTGGCTGTATTTTCAACACTACGGTATAACGCATTAATTTCACTGATTTCCTTAAATTCATCCACCATAGATTTATACTCTGCTGGTGAAAATGTTTTTAAAGAATCAAGTTGCTTGATACATGCCGTTTGTGATGCCAGTTTTTGCTCCCCTACGTTCATCTGTTGATAATTATTATCAGCAGGTGAAGTTACCGTGGATTTCACTTGTGTTGGCACTACCTCCACAGGTTGGCTATCACCAGATAAAATGCTACATCCCGATAGTGTGAGAACAGTAACTGCCATAGACAGAGCTAAAACATTGTTTTTATTTTTCAATAAGGACATCATTTTTCCTTAATTCCGATCAGTCTAAATAAGAGCGTATGTAGTATCGCATTTTAAGCTATCTTATTATAATTTTCTATTGTCTATTGCGTACTAAGTCAATAACCTAGCGCATAAATGACAATAACGGCTCCTATCCTTTCATTTCATTATTTTTTCTTACAACATTGCATCCGTCACATTAAAATCATCATTAAATGAGTATCGGTATTTTTAATTGGAAAAATGTTGTCGTGTTAGAAGCAGTTATTTCTACACAATGAAGATAATAGCAGATAATCAGAAAAATAATAACATCTAATTTTATCATTTAATTACCTTTATAAGGTGTAAAATAATACTCTTTTAATGTGTTATAATTACTTTTATTTTGTTGCTGTTTTCTATTATCAGGATAAAATCAAAATATGAATATCAAAATAGTAATTGATATTCATTGTTATCCTTCAATATAGGAGAGTTAAGATGAGTCATTTTAACATTGGTGTTGTAGTCGGAAGCTTAAGAAAAGATTCCTATAATAAACAAACAGCAAAAGCATTAATCTCGCTATTTCCTCAAGAATTTACTTTTCAGTTCCTTGATATCGGTACTCTTCCTCTCTACAACCAAGATGATGACGACAAAACACCTGAAGCCGTTGTCGAGTTTAAGCAACAAATTAAGCAATGCCAAGGCATTATCTTCGTAACACCTGAATATAACCGCTCAATCCCTGGTGTGCTAAAAAATGCGTTAGATCAAGCCTCTCGCCCTTATGGTACTAATGCATGGGATAGTATTCCTGCTGGGATCATCGGTGTTTCAATCGGTAATATTAGTACTGCTATTGCACAACAGCACCTGCGTAATTCATTAGCATTTTTAAATATGCCAACCTTAAATCAACCAGAATGTTTTTTAAAATGGTATGATGGAATGGTAGAAAACGGTCAGTTTTCTGAAAAAACAGCAGGTTTTATGCAAAACTGGGTTAATAGCTATATTAACTTTGTAAAGCATAATCAAAAATAGCTTAAAATAATCCTAAATAGATTTCACAGAGTGTGGTTTATAATAATTACACTCTGTCTTATTTTAAAAAGAGGGAAAGTAAAACTAACTTGCTAACCAATCAATAAAATATAATTAACTATTAATTATCAATATTTAAATAGTACCTCCTAATAATAATTAACTTTATTATAGCAAGTAACCCATGTATAAAAATGACATTTAATAATCTATTTAAAATAGTAAATGGTATGGTATTTTTAGTCTATTAGTTAGCGCAATTAAAAAAACAATCAATAAAATCATTATGTTATTCTTTCTATCTAGCTCATAAAAATTAACAAATTAGATATTACTTTAGTTACCAAAACAAGGGAGAAATAATTATTATCACTCATTTCACACATCTTGCTCCTATTAAACATATTGTGCGTTATATCTCTCAATAATCTCTTTCTATAATTGTGATATATAAAAAAATTACTTATATTAATAATCCATTAGATACTGACAGGTAAATCATGGATAACAACTTAAGAGAAATCGAATGCGAGCTCGCTGCTTTAAAAATAGTCACTAAATCTCTACTTTGTGCATTAAATGATAAGCAACGACGCGATATGTTAGGCAATATATCTTTAGTTATTGAAGATACTTCAAGCAGATATCCACATCACAATGAAGTTATAAATCTTACTGAGCAATATGTGAAAAAACTTATCCAAGCATAGACTCATTATATGATTTTAATGGTTTCCCCACCAATTTAACATCATAGGATGCACAATATTGCATCCTATGCTCTTCTTTTTACTAAAATAACGTTCACTCTTTTCTATTACTTAAGTCAAATATAACCTCTTACACTCTATCTTTATCCTCCAGTGATTAAGTTAATAAAATAGAGCTCTTTAGATAAAGCGCATCTGTAAAAACGTTCTTTCTGTACTAATACATTTTTTACTTGGATTTACTTAAATAATTAATTAATATGCAAAATTATCGCATTGCTATCGTAATAGTTCCTCGGAAGAATATATGGAAAAAAAATTAGTTAACATAGAACATGAAGTTGCGGCATTAAAAGTGATTTTAAAATCACTATTACTTACATTAACAAATAAACAAAAGGAATCTGTTATATATGATATAAACAAAACCATTAGAAATGCTTATGCTGAACATCCACAATACCAAGATATAATAGAAAAAACCGAACAATACATAAAAAAGATACTCCAAAAATAGTTGTGATTTACATCACTATCAGTAAATAGCTATAACTATTTATATTGTTATTCATTATTTTTAGCTTTATATCTATAAATGCTGAGTTATTTTAATATGACATCATCAATGATTGATTGAGTTATAATATATGGCTATTATTTGCCATGTTATAAAAAAAACAACAACACAAAGAATTATTAAATTTATTAATAAATTACATACAGTTAAAATATTAAATCTAGTATATTATTTTTTTAGATATTCTCTACCCATTCTCTCCCATTGATCAGTTTGTTAAAGTTGTTGAATACACTCGCCAATTTCCTGAATCATTGATCACGGCATAATCTATCTTAGTTCCTTCAACAACGGATTGTGGTAAATCAAGATAGTTTTTTTCATAGGGCGCCAGCATAATATTATGCTGTCTACGCTTATCAATGCTAGTCATGATCACTAGACTCATATACCACGGTGTGGGGTTTGTTATCATCACACCATGTGAGGTAGCACTAAAATGTAGACGCTGTTCATCCTTTTCTGTCGGTACTTTTAATCCTGCGGGGCGAATAAAAACTTTTAATCGCAAACGTAGTGGTAAAATTAATTTTCGTGACACATCTTGTGTTGCGAGGTTTTCTGGTGGTATCTGATAAAGGTTAAGCCAAAATACACTTTCTCTATCGGTGGGTAAATTATCACGAGAACTAAGCACTAAACGAAGTGACCTCAACTCACCAGGAGCCATTTTAAAGATAGGTGGTAATATAATAAGTGGTGTTCTGTTCGTATCTGGTGAAGAGTGAATATCACCAATATCGGACCAAACCTGTACCAACATAGGTATCGCACTATCATTTGCAAGTGTTAGTGATTGGTTTATATCATTTGCTGCAAAAACTATCCGAGTTCGATCAACATTAATCGCAGCAAATGATGATATGACAATACCAATTGATAGAAATAGTAATATAACTAGCTTATTGAAAACTAACCACGGCTTGTAATTGTGCATTAACACTCCCCACGGTTACGGTTTGTCCACTAAGAGCTTCTAAAGAAGCAGTAAAATCACCATGCCAAGTTTCTATAGAACCATTTTCTTTTGTACCAGAAAACGTAGTAAGATCTTTATACGCATACCACCCTCGAGTACTTCCACTTCCCGTCACCATCCTGTCTGGTAGCAAATTAATTGCAGCACCTTGTTTATCATAGATTTTGATCCCAACCCCAGAAGCAACGCCTTTTTCACCATAATGTGTATCCAATAGCCATGTTAATCCACCACCAGATGTTGTTAGACCTAAACGACGGGCGGCCGCAACCGCCGTAGGTTGATTAACTAAAAAGCCCATTGCTACATTCGCAATATTAGTTGTAGGGTGAGTTGAAGACATTGCTCCTGATTCGCAATTAAGTGTAAGACTAAATGTTGCTTGACTGCTTTGCCCTGAAGAGAGTGCCCTAACAGTAATTTGAGGCAGGATAACTATTGAGGGATAATCCTCTATTGTACAAGTTGCACCTCGAATATAAGTAACTTGATTATAAGTTCCCCATGCGCCCGGCCATACATATGGCCATCCCAAATATTTATTGGCATGATCATCTCCTTCTTGGATAGCAAAAGTATCTAAGCCAGGCCCTTTAAAAGCAATATAACCTCGAGGTTGGTTATAAGTATCTTTATTAATTCTACCCGCATAAATAAACTGATCTGAGGCTGAGATTTTTATCATCTCATACAATATATTGCTAAATGCGCTAGCAGGAATATAAATAGCGTGATCATCTTGAAACCAACTATCTGCCGTAAGTTGGCGCTGTTTCCAATAACGACTATAATACTCTCCTGTACTAAGATTAGTCATACGTACAGCGACATTACGTTCTACATCATAATAGGCTCCTTCCAATTCTTTCGCCGGACGCCCTCCCACAAATATGTTATCACCATTGGTGGAATACAATTCATAAAGTTGCCCTGCATCCTTTAGCTCACAACGAAAAAGGATCTGTTTCGCACTATATGGTGTTCGAGTTGCTGATGTAAGAAAATTAGCAATAGAGCTCGCTAGTACAGTACCAGCAGGTTGAAATTTATTACTGGTACTCACACTAATTACAGATGGTAAGCCTAAATGCCCAATATTATCATCAAAGGCACCATACCAGTTACGAGCAGTATAGCCTGCCTTAATTGCACTATCGGATAGAAAACTATTATCTGTTACCTTAATACATACCGCTTTGCTTACAACGCTAAAGATCAGACTAATGAAACAAATAACTAATAGTAACATTCGGTGAAAATACAACATGGTTTATTTATCCTCACAAATTGTCGTTAGATAAATCACCTTTTTAGATGAATGTAAATCAATCTGGTAAGGAACTCGACAATATTGATTAACACTTTTTCCCCAACGAATAAGTAGTCTTCCTGAATTATGATTAATTCGGGCATAAACTTGCCCTCCTTGTCCGACCATTCCTATTACCGCCCCTTCATCACTGAGCACTTCAGCGCCCATTGGTGGTATACTGCCATCTTTCTTTTTCACGTCTATTAGTACCGCCTTACCTGTAATTGTTGCAAAATTGACTTTAGCCACTGCACCTGAATATGGAACAACTTGCTGGCTTCCCCCTGACAATTCGGTATCACGGTTCATATGGCGGGTATCAAGGGAGATATTATTGCGACGGTATGGTGATAAAGTGGGCAAAATGGCATAACCAAAATGATCGATGACGGCTCCTTGCCCATTTTGTACAACAGCACCTTGCGCCCCATCAGCATGAATTAAGGCAAAGGTATCACTAGTGTAAGGGCCTAAAGTTATCCCACCAGAATGCAAAACTAAGGTTCCTGACGTACCTAGGGATAATTGACGATAATTTTTACCCTGATCAAAACCTGCTCTCAGTGTTCCCAAGCGAGTATTTTGTTGAAAGCCAGCACCAAAGTTTGTCGATAAATGTTCCTTACCATAACGATGGTGATCATAACCACCATATAATGACCAAGAAAAATCACTTTGATCTCCACTAGAGCCAGTAATAGATAGCGTTGAAGATTGACTGTTTCGTGATTGGCTATAATTTATTGCTACCGAAGTACGGTTGTCTTTCCAATCAAATGGAATAGAAAGAGTCAATGACAGTATTGTTTCAGTATATTTTTGCTTTTGGCTTTGATCTTGCAATTCATCAATATGGTGATAAAAATGATCACCATAATCCTGAGTAGTACGCTGTCTTGCAAGGTTAAGACCGTAGCTTAACTTTCGCCACTGGTTGCTATAACCTATTTGTAACTGAGTGATCCGCGATTGATTATGGTAATAATCAGCGGTACTGGCACTAAGATTAACAGTACCGAACTGGCCTAATGGCTGGCTGATTGTTGCAGAAAGACGATTTTTTTGGTGAAGAATATCGGAATAGTAATCAATACCCGTTTTCAGTTGGCGACGTACACCAAGTACATCTTGTAAATCACGAAAACCATCCGTTGAATAGCGGTAAGCGGCTAAAACTAAGTTAGTCCCTGAAGAAAACGTTTTACTATAACTTAACTCTGCACGCCAACCTTGTTTGCGATCATCATGCTGTATACGCGCATGAGACAAAGTTGCATTCATGCCAATAGCGCCAAGGCGAGTTGCCCATACTGCGCCCCCCAACCAGGCGTAATAATCTTTGGCTAATCGCGATCCAAGATTAATGGTGAGGTTGTTATTAATACCAAACTGAGCAGTACCTTCAAAAAAACGGTTATCAACATGCTTATATTGCCTCACCTTCCCCAAAGAAAAAGAGTAATGCCAATTACCAGGACGTACCGAATCAGGAACCGATGAATAAGGAACAATAAAATGTGAAATTTTTCCGTTAGCTTCAATTACCTCAACCTGTAAATCCCCTTGATTCTTTGTGTTATAAAGATCATCAATATAGAATGGACCTGGTGGAACGTGAGTTTCATAAATTACTTTTCCCAACTGCTTAATCACGACTTGAGCACTGCTAGCCGCTACACCATGCACCTCTGGTGCATAGCCACGTTTACCTTGTGGCCACATACGTTCATCAGTTGCGAACTTTATGCCACTAAACAATAAACTACCAAATAGACTAGGATCTGTGTAATTATCTCCTAGTGTCATGATACTGTTAATCGCAGAAATTGGCCGTTGCAACCATGTACGAACACTCGTGTAATACCAGTCGCTACCCTGATTATGACTATCGGTATGGCGTAGATTTCCTTGATGCCGCACCTGCCATAATCCAAAATTGCTACCAACATTGATGCCACTCCATAAATATTGTGAGTGCAAGTGCTGGTCTGTATTTTCAGTATAAGTCCAATTGGTATTGTGACGTAAAAAAAGAGCTAGTACACCACTATCCCATTGTGAGGGAGATATATAGCCCCGTGGCCGATGAATTAATTCATTCATTGGGATGCTAAGTCGTAATTGTAAAGTAGCTCGATCAAAATGCCATTCCCCTTGTGATACCCATTGCCTAAGAGAACGACAACTTTTACCATGATCTACCGCCTTATCTGATAGCGATTTAACTTGTGCTTCTTGCATTAAAGATAAAGGTAAACACGGTTCCACTTGTTTTCCATTATTAATGGATTTGAAAATAATTTTCAGGCTTGATTTTATGAGAGTATCATTCACAAAAACATCCACAATGTACTCACCTGCCAATATTTCACCTCCATTAATACTGGCAATGCTTTTGCTATAAGCAGAACCTTGTAAAAGAGTGGGATCAAAATAGTACTCTTCCTCCGCCGCCTGACAGGTAAAGCAAATCGCTATCATAAAGGCCATATTTTTATAGTGAAATTTAACCTTCGTTAACATGATAATGCTCACTTATCCTTGCACCTTGATCATTAATGAGTGTCACGGTAACAGTACCTCGTAGTGATTTGAGATTAAGCTTGCGAGGTAACCAAAAAGTATGGTGAGAAAAAGGGGATATCATTTCAATATCAAGTTGATGCGTCGTACCATTTAATGTAACGCTTAAGTTACTCATTGATGCAAACCATGGATTAGGGTTATCAACGGTGATGCCAATCCCTTTTTTAGTATCACGAAACATAGTTACATGGAGTTTTTTGACTAGATTATCTGGTGAGCCGATCTGTTCTGGTCGGTAAAAGAGTTTAATACGAGTGCGTAACATCACCAGGACTTTATTTTGTTTTTCCCCGCCTATATTGGCTGGAGGAACTTGTAACGCATTAAACCAAAATAAAGACTCACGATCTTGTGGTAAAGATTTATTAGCTCCATAAACAATGCGTACTATCTGCCCTGATTTCGGTAAAATACGAAACACTGGTGGGGTGGAGATAAAAGGAATAGTACTCGCGTTTTCTGGTTTAAGATCAATATCGCCATCATCAAACCAAGTTTGCACAATATAAGGGAATGCATCGTTATTTTTTAGTTGCACATCAACTGAAGGAGCGGTTGATGGATAAATAATACGACTACCAATAATAGTCACACTGGCCCATGATATAGTCATGGGAAAAATAAATAGCATTAGCGTAACGAGATAACGAATTGCAACGCAAGTAGCATCCTTTTTCATCTTAATAACTCCATGATGATTAAAAGCCCGACAAGTGATATCGGGCCGAATAACGGTGTTACAGATAAGAAACCGCATATTGTAGAGTTGCTTCAACAGTACCCGCTGATGCGGCACCTGTAGCATAGTATTGTGCAGTGTAAGTTGCGCTGGCTTGCGTTTCTCCTGGCTTTAATTGCAGATCTCCCTCACCTTTAAAACCACCAGTTAAATTGATAACTTTCTGAGCAGTATCCAGAAGTTGAATTTCCACATTGGTAGCGTTTCCCGTATTGCCAAGGTTGCCATTGCTGGTAACTTGATTGCCGACAAAAACCGTCGATATTTTAGTGGGTTTATCTGTATTACCTGTACAACCAGAAAGACCAATATCAAATGTTACCTGTCCTGCGGTATCTCCACTATCTTTTAGCTCCTTGGCACTAACAGTCGGTAAAATAACCACAGGTTTTGCCTGATTACCATTAATTGAGACAGAACAAGTTTCATCAGAAACTTCCCCCTGAAAAGTAATAGTATTATCAGATAACGCCAATGCATTAGTAGAAAGAAAGAACGTTGCAACAAATAAAGCTAGTGTTGTTTTTTTTAACATATTCGTATATTTCCTTTATTGATATTTATTTTTAATTAATATTACTTCTCTCTATAAGAAAACAGATAAAGTAGATATATTTATTCACTTTATATGACATTATTTTCTCGTTATATTTATATACAGAGGGTGCCTTAATGTTTATATGTTGATACATTAATCGCAACTTTCCCTATAAATAAATTAATTTGTCACATTAATCTTAAGCTAAGATTAAGAAACAACTTTATAAAAGTGCTTACAACACATCTGAATAACTCTTAATTTTTTCTTACTCACTAATTAAGTTAAATTTCAGAAGTTAGAATAAAGGTAAAAAAATAGCCCAAAACAAGAATAATGCATTGATAATTAATAAATAAATATCTTAATACACCTTATAAAATCATATCCATGCCCTTTATCCTAATATGAGAGATGTTAATAATGTGAATATATTGCTTTTATCCATGTTAATATAGTGTTCTACGCACAAAACTAGATAGTAGTATTAGATGAATTTAAATTCAGGCTTACTATGGATGAGAAAAAATTCTTAATTGATGAAAAAGTAATATTTGACAGCAATAAAATGATATTAGCTAACAATAATAAAATTATTAAGATCTCGGAATCAGAATCTAATTTATTACTTGCTTTCTATCAGGGGATATATAAGAAAGAAGATATTATTAATTTTGTTTGGAAAAACCGTGCAGGTTGTGTTTCTGAATCGAGTTATTACAAACTTATTAATCAGATACGTAATAATTTTACCCTTATAGGTTTAAATGCAGATGACATAGTGACTCGTCCAAGAATTGGTATCTCACTAACGGTAACACTAGAGCCAATAGTAACGGAAAAAACTACACCATACGAAAGCAGTAAAGAGTTAGAGAATACAAGGGATCAACAACCAAAAATAATTTCTAGCAATAGCATAATCCCCAGAAAAAAATTATTGATTATTTTGGGGAGTATCCTAATTCTACTGTCTACGATAGCGTTACTGATAGTGCATGGTCATGAATCACATAGATACCATAGTCACTTCCAGCTCCTTGGTCACTATGATAGTTATCATTTTTATAAAATGACTACAGATAAAGTGGCATTTGAAGAAGTGGTTGCAGCATACGATAGTCTGACACTACCAATATGTCGCGCAAATGGGCACTATATTTATTATATCCGAGAGCCAAATATGGATCTTTTTTTACAATGTTTGAATCCTGTTGAATCGGCGGTACCTAAATGCATGACAATAAAAGAACGTTATTAATCATCCTATGTCTTTTGTTATGTGGATGTATCGCGCTAGTAATTTGGGTATTAGGCAGCTATAAACGTGATACGCTGGAAATACAAAATCTTATTTGTACAGCAAAATCAACTATCTATATAAAACCTAAACATCTTATAATGAAAGGGACATTGGTTCTTGATTTACAATCGAATCGAATCGCTATCCACTATACCGTTCAACATAACCAACAGGAGCAACAGCTATTTTTTCAAGATATCATTATCAGTCCTCTTAGCCGTACAGGAGTGCAAAATTATACTTTCGCCGTTAAGTCAGTGCATAAATTTGATTCAGATACTACAGGAGAAATGTTTGCTTGGTTACGCCTTTTACAACCAACAACCATTAACGAGCTGACGATAAATAAAATAGGTCAAAACACCTATCTTTTTTCACTTAATAGGCAGATATATAATTTCTGTACAACAGGAGGAAGAGAAAAATTGTAGTTTTTATAAAACGATATAAGGTGATTTTGATGGCAACCATATCCCCTTTGGAAGATTAATGAGATGCTAGGAGAATTATGATGCTCTTGTTTATTTTTCGCTTCAAATATGACTGATTAAAAATAATGATAGTTATATTGTGATCTTTTAATATAGCCATATTCAACACAGCGATTATTATGGCTGAGTCCGATGATGATATCTTAACAGAAGGCCGTATAAGTAATGAGTAATAAGTATTTAATTGATAATAAGGTCATTCTTGATATCGATAGAATGACACTATCACACGATCATGAAAGTATTAAAATTTCTGAATCTGAGTGTAATTTGTTATGTGCTTTTCATGAGGGACTCTTTAAAAAAGAGGATTTAATTGATTGGGTATGGGGACGTAAAGGTGTCATTGTTTCTAATGCCAGTTATTATAAATTACTTAATCAATTACGAGGTTCATTTGAAAAAATAGGTCTTTCGGCATCCGCTATTTTAACTCGCCCTAAAGTAGGTGTGACGCTTTCTGTCACTATTGAAAAACTTCCTGATGAAATTGAACCCCCTTATTCAACAGAAGCTCCGTTGAATGATACACATGAACCAATTATAGAACTACCTGTGGTAACAAAACTCATACCTCGGCGAGTTTCTCTGCGTAAAGAATGGTTTTTTTTAGTTTGTGCTATCCTGTTCCTTGTGAGCTTACTATTTCTATTTAACAAGCAGAATACCGACTATTTTTCTCCACTTGGAACCTACAATGGTTATCAATTTTATGGTGTCACCAAAGATAATCGTACTTTAGAAAATGCCGTAGAAGCTTATACGGAACTCAGTAGCCAAGTGTATAAGCAAAATGGTAATTTTATTTATTATATTCGTGTTCCTAATACGAATATTTTTGTTCAGTGTCTTAATCAGCTGAATGTTGAGGAGCCCAAATGCATAACTATAAAAGAAATATACTGAGAGGAAGCACATTGCTTATTTTAGCGGTGGCTATTGTGTTACTGATTTTATTAATACAACGCCAACGCCAACCTAATCCTGATTCCTTTTTATGCACAGCCAAAACAGTAACGAATATTCAACCTAAGAATTTTAATGTAAGTGGTAGTATCGTTCTTGATTTTAAAAAGAAAAGAATCACTTTGCAGTATGACATCATCACAAATGAACAGGTGAAAAAAGTACTCTATCGAGATATCTACATTAATAACCTACATACTCCACAACCGGGTGTTTATACTTTCGATGTTGACTCAGTGAAAATTTTTGCCACTGATACAGCGGGCGATTTTTTATCTCATTTTAGGCTACTACACTCAGGTGCAGCGAATGAAATACGGATCACAAAAGTAGGGAATAATACTTATTTATATTCATTAAATAAGCAAATTTATAATGTTTGTACTGCACAATAGTTCTATTAATTATTTGAAAAATAAAGATTGATATACCACTTACAATCTTAATAACTGCATATTAAATTTTCTGAAAATGTTAGTAAAAAATCTGTAAGACTAATTTCATAACTTTCACTCACCATTTCTGGTTATATAGTTGGCGCAATTATGTCTTATTACGATTTGCCATAGATATAGATATAGTCATTTTTCTACTAACAAGGGGTTTTTAAATGCAGCGTATATTGTCGTTATTCATGCTGTCAGCACTATTATTCGCCACGCCATTTGCGTTTGCGACAAAAAATACCACGGTATCACTCGGCTATGCTCAAACCCATATGGGAGCATTAAAAAACTCTGCCAGTAACGACCTTCGGGGATTAAGTGTAAGGCTCCGTTATGAGTCTAGCGCAGTATCTAATGCCAATTGGGGATTATTGGCCTCTTATACAGTAACAACCCGCGATATAACCAACTATCGCTGGGAAGATGGAAAATTACATAAAGAGAATAATGATACCGTAAGATATGGATCCTTTATGATGGGTCCCACTTATCGTGTTAATAATTTTCTGAGCTTATATGGCAATATTGGTGGAGCGGCGATGAAAATAAAACATAAAGAGCGAGCTAGTGAATCAGAAACTTCATTTGCCTATGGTGCAGGTTTTATTATGGAGCCATTTACTAACCTTTCACTCGATTTTTCTTGGGAAGCAAGTAAGTTCGATTTTGCAAATACAAATACTTTTGGCATGGGTATTGGCTATCGTTTTTAAGCCCGATTATCTCGATAAATTGAGTCAACGATGATTATCACAATGATATTACTGGCTATACCCTATAAATAACGAGCTCTTTTATTAACACATTAACAATATATGAGTCTTTCAAATATAGAAAGGACTAGCCTTGTATTTTTTGATTTTCAGGAAAATCATATGAACAAGATCTTTATTTTTATTACCACATTACTATTAACCGCATGCAGTGCCAACTCACTTCACTCAGGTGCACAAATGGTACGTATTACACACAATGAGCCAAATGCATCTTGCCGATATTTAGGTGATGTCACAGGAAGTCAGGGAAACTTCTTCACTGGTGGCTGGACATCAAATAGCAACCTAGAAACAGGCGCCCGCAATGATCTAAAAAATAAAGCATGGAAAATGGGGGGAAATGTGGTTGTATTATTAACTCAACGGGCAGGACAAACGGGAAGCGCTTACCGTGGAAGTGGCTCAAGTCAACAAACCAACGTTACATTAAGTGGTGCTGTATATCACTGTCCACAATAATAGTCGTCTTATGTAGCTTTAGATACATGATCAAACTCATTGATCAGGATTGATAGAGTTGAGTAAATAGATGGAGCGGGCGAAGGGAATCGAACCCTCGTATAGAGCTTGGGAAGCTCTCGTTCTACCATTGAACTACGCCCGCAGTAGATTTTCTGATTATACTCCAGCAAATTTTAACGGCAATCCCCTGCCTATTTAAATGGTTATCAAATAGACAATATAGAGTGTAATCCCTTGAAATTTAGACATAAAAAAGCCATCTTGCGATGGCTTTTTTCATATAGCGTATTTATCGTGATTCGATAATTATTTTCCCGGACGCATCGCTGGGAATAAAATAACATCACGAATAGTATGACTATTGGTAAATAGCATTACCATACGGTCAATACCAATACCTAAACCTGCTGTAGGTGGTAACCCATGCTCTAATGCAGTGATATAGTCATGATCAAAGAACATGGCTTCATCGTCACCCGCTTCTTTTTGACGAACTTGCTCTTCAAAACGCTCCGCTTGATCTTGCGCATCATTAAGCTCAGAGAAACCATTACCGATTTCACGACCACCAATAAAGAACTCAAAGCGATCGGTAATAAATGGATTATCATCATTACGACGAGCCAGTGGTGAAACTTCTGCTGGATATTCAATGATAAAAGTTGGCTGGATCAAATGGCTTTCAGCTACTTCTTCAAAAATTTCACATTGAACACGGCCTAACCCCCAACTCTTTTCAATCTTAATACCAATAGATTGAGCAATGGCAACGGCTTTATCCATATCATCTAGATCAGCCATATTGGTTTCTGGACGATATTTGCAAATAGCTTCTTTCATGGTCAGTTTTTCAAACGGTTTACCGAAATCAAACTCTTCATCACCATATTTGACGATAGTCGAACCTAATACATCTTGAGTTAATGTACGGAATAACTCTTCAGTCAATTCGATAAGATCACGATAATCAGCATAAGCCATATAGAGTTCCATCATTGTGAACTCAGGGTTATGACGTGGTGATACACCTTCATTACGGAAGTTACGGTTGATTTCAAAAACGCGATCAAACCCACCAACAACTAAACGTTTTAAATATAATTCAGGTGCAATACGTAGATACATATCAATATCTAGTGCGTTATGGTGAGTGATAAACGGACGTGCACTTGCTCCACCTGGGATAGTTTGCATCATCGGTGTTTCTACTTCCATAAAGCCTTTATTCACCATAAATTGGCGAATAGCAGACATGATTTTCGAGCGGATCTTAAAAGTATTACGTGAATTCTCATTAGAGATCAGGTCTAAATAACGCTGACGATAACGTGTCTCTTGGTCAGCTAGACCGTGGAATTTATCAGGTAACGGACGTAGCGCTTTAGTCAGTAAACGTAACTCAGTACAATGAATACTCAGTTCGCCTGTTTTGGTTTTAAATACACGGCCACGGCCACCTAAAATATCACCGAGATCCCATTTTTTAAACTGCTCGTTATAAACGCCTTCAGGCAGATCATCACGAGAGACATAAAGCTGGATACGGCCGCCCATGTCTTGCAATGTAGCGAAAGATGCTTTCCCCATAATACGGCGAGTCATCATACGACCTGCAATAGCAACTTCCACATTAGCAGCGTCTAACTCTTCTGCACTCATTGCATCATATTTTTGATGTAATTCGTCAGACATGGCATCTCTGCGGAAATCATTTGGGAATGCGTTACCATTATCACGTAAAGCTGATAATTTTTCGCGGCGAGTTTGCAGTTCGTTATTTAAATCAGGTGCCTGCTCCGCACCTTGTTGCTGTTGCGACATGTTTTTCCTCACAGGCCCGCTTTTAAGCTAGCTTCAATAAATTTATCGAGATCACCATCTAACACTGCTTGTGTATTACGCGTTTCCACACCAGTGCGTAAATCTTTAATTCGTGAATCATCTAGAACATAAGAGCGGATTTGGCTACCCCAGCCAATATCTGACTTATTATCTTCCATCACTTGCTTATCTGCATTTTTCTTTTGCATTTCCAGTTCATACAACTTCGCTTTCATCTGTTTCATTGCCTGATCTTTGTTCTTATGCTGAGAGCGATCATTTTGGCATTGTGTGACAAGCCCTGTAGGAACGTGGGTAATACGTACCGCAGATTCTGTTTTATTAACGTGCTGACCACCAGCGCCTGATGCGCGGTAAACGTCGATACGCAGATCGGCTGGGTTGATTTCAATATCAATATTGTCATCAACTTCAGGGTAAACAAAAGCAGAGCTAAATGAAGTATGGCGACGTCCGCCGGAGTCAAATGGGCTTTTACGCACTAAACGGTGAACCCCGGTTTCTGTACGTAGCCAACCATAGGCATATTCTCCTATGATTTTGATTGTTGCTGATTTTAAACCTGCAACATCACCGTCAGACTCTTCAATAATTTCTGTTTTAAAGCCTCTAGATTCAGCCCAACGTAAGTACATACGCATTAGCATACTTGCCCAATCTTGTGCTTCTGTACCGCCAGAGCCTGCTTGTAAATCAAGATAGCAATCAGCACTGTCATATTCACCAGAGAACATACGACGGAACTCTAATTGCTCAAGCTTTTTGTTTAATCCTTCTAACTCAGCAACTGCTTCGTTAAATGTTTCTTCATCATCGGCTTCAACAGCAAGGTCAAGTAAACCAGAAACATCTTCTAGTCCTTGTTCGAGTTGGTCGATTGTTTCTACAATAGCTTCAAGAGATGAGCGTTCTTTTCCTAACGCCTGCGCCTTTTCAGGCTCATTCCACACGTCAGGTTGCTCTAATTCTGCGTTGACTTCTTCTAAACGCTCTTTCTTGGCATCATAGTCAAAGATACCCCCTGAGGACTTGAGTCCGCTCAGCGACTTCTTCTATTTGGTGTTTTACTGGATTGATTTCAAACATACTTTTTCGTCTTAACGTTGTTTTTAAAAACAATTGGAATAAATTTTGAACCGCATATTGTAACGGATCTCAGCGCGGGTTTATAGCATTTATATACAATTGTCTATCGGATTATTGTGCTCATAACAGCGCGCTGCTCAATACAACCATAAAATGACTTATCTATCGCGATTAACAAGGCCAAATATGCTCCACCAGCAGTTGTGCATTGCGCTGTCCTCTAAATTCATTGACGTCTAATCGGTAAGCAAGCTCAACCGTTTTAATACTGTTATCCGGCCATATATTAACATCAACATTAAATGCAATAGCATCAATCATTACATGGCTATTTATCGGTTGAAGCATCATTTTTAAATGTTTGCTTCCCACAATACGTTGCTGTAGTAAGGTGAATTTGCCATCGAAAAGCGGCTCAGGAAAAGCTTGTCCCCAAGGCCCTGCTTCTCTTAACATTTCCGCAATAGGTAAAGATAACTGACTGTCGCTTAACTCGCCGTCTGTTAAAATCACGCCTTGTAATTGTTCAGCAGAAACTAATTCCGCCATAAGTGCCGAAAAGTGACGCTGAAAAAGTGGAAATTTATCTTCTTCCAGAGATAGTCCGGCCGCCATCGCATGGCCACCAAACTTCACCATTAATCCCGGATTTAACGTATTCAAACGTTCTAATGCATCTCGCAAGTGTACACCATGAATAGAGCGTCCAGAGCCTTTTAGTAAACCATCACCGCTTGGGGCAAAAGCAATCACTGGGCGATGCAGTTTCTCTTTAATTCGTGAGGCGAGAATGCCAACCACACCTTGATGCCACTGAGGATGATAAATAGCTAATCCATTCGGTAAGTCATCTTGGGTAGTAATAAATTGGCGAAAGATTGTCGACGCTTCTTCTTGCATTCCCGCTTCTATTTCACGACGAGTCTGATTTAATCTATCCAGTTCATTGGCAATTTCACGGGCGACACCAATATCATTAGTTAACAGTAAAGCAACGCCAACAGACATATCATCAAGACGCCCTGCCGCATTCAGTCTTGGCCCTAATGCAAAACCTAAGTCACTGCTGACTAATTGTGACAACGTTTTACGTGAAACTTCCGTCAAGGCTTTGATCCCTGCACAGCAACGTCCTGCACGAATACGGCGTAATCCCTCATAAACAAAAATACGATTATTTTCATCAAGAGGAACCACATCAGCAACCGTGCCTAATGCGACTAAATCAAGGTAATCGGCCATATTGGGGCGAGCTAATCCCTGTGCTGTAAACCAACCTTGTTTTTCTAATTCAGCTCTTAATGCGGTCATTAAATAGAAAGTGACACCGACACCCGCTAATGATTTCGACAAAAAGGCACAATCCGCTAAATTAGGATTGATAATTGCATCAGCTTGAGGAAGGGAGTGACCCGGCAAATGGTGATCAGTAACCAATACACGGATACCATATTCATGAGCAACATCAACACCTTCAAAAGAGGAGATCCCATTATCAACCGTAATAATCAGATCTACGCCTTTCTTCGCCACATCATGAACCACTTGAGGGCTAAGTCCATAACCATCATCAAAACGATTAGGAATATGGTAACTTACTTGCTGAAATCCCATTTGCCGTAACGCTTTAATAGCAAGAGCTGTACTGGTTGCCCCGTCGGCATCAAAATCCCCTACAATAACGATCCGCGATTGCAGCTTTAATGCCTCAACTAATAAAGAGATAGCAACATCAATACCGTTTAAATCTTGATAATGCAATAAGCCCTTTAACGAGCGCTCGAGCTGAGTTTCAGAGGTAATACCTCGATTGGCATAAATTTGCCGTAATAAGGGATCGAGGCTTTCTGGCAATGCTGTTGCTTTCGCCACACGCCGACGTAATGTCGGTTCAATAGTAACCATAAAACGCTATCACTTCTCTTTTTTATTTAATAATTCAAGTAGATTAGTCGCCGATATATATCCGCCATAAATACTCGCATCAGGTAATACAATCGCAGGCGTACCTTGAATGCCCATCATAGTGCCAAGTTTAAAGTGCTCATTGATATTAATTTTTTTACAGTCATCAATCGCAATAATTTTGTCACCTTTAAACGCACTATCGAGTGATTTTTTAGGAAAACCGCTACACCATACGGCATTCATCTGTTGACTGACCACATTATTTTTCACCCCGTTACGAGGAAATGCCAAATAACGTACCGTGACACCTTGTTTATTTAGCTCTGGTACTTCTTGATGCAATTTTTGGCAATAAGGGCAACTAATATCGGTAAAAACCGTGATCACATATTTTTCATTAGCAGCCTTATAAACAATCATTTCATTTTCAAGTGAATCAATTTTTTTCATGATCACTTGATTAGCGATACTGACAGGCTCCTCACCATTAATATTATAAATCGGCCCTGCAGTAAGGTATTTCCCATCATCAGTAATATAAAAAATGCCTTTATCAGAAAGCACTGCATTTAAACCCACTATCGATGTCGGTTGAATGCTCTCTGCTTTTATCTGCATTTTTGCCAGTTGCGCTTTAATAGCAGCGTTATCTGCAAACACTGGCATTGACACCATACTGAATAAAATGGGTAACCAGAGTAATTTCTTTTTCATTTGAATTCCTATTTAACACCAGCCATTCGGCGGTTATCCCCTTGGGTGATGTTGCTGATGAAGCACTTTTAAGCGCTCTGTAGCAACATGGGTATAAATCTGTGTTGTAGAGAGGTCACTGTGCCCCAATAACATCTGTACAACACGCAAGTCTGCTCCATGATTTAATAGATGTGTTGCAAAGGCATGCCGCAACACATGGGGTGATAATTTCTCTGAATCAATTCCGGCGATCACCGCGTAATGTTTTATACGATGCCAAAATGTTTGTCGCGTCATTTTTTGGCCTCTTAAGCTTGGAAACACAATATCATCGGTTTTCCCTTGCATAAGGGCTGGTCTACCATATTGCAGATATTGTTCTAACCAGTAAATAGCTTCTTCACCTAAAGGAACTAATCGTTCTTTATCGCCCTTACCTATCACACGTAACACCCCTTGCCGTAAGCTAATATCAGATAAAGACAATCCTACTAGCTCAGAAACCCGTAATCCACAGGCATAAAGAACCTCAAGCATCGCTTTGTCGCGTAATTCTATTGGCTCATCAATACAAGGAGCGCTAAGTAAATTTTCTACTTGCTGTTCACTTAAGTCTTTGGGTAAACGTTTGGGTAATTTAGGTGTAGAAAGCAAAGCGCTGGGATCATCTTGGCGTAATTTCTCACGATAAAGATATTGGAAAAACCGACGTAAGGTACTTAACAGTCGTGCCGCACTGGTTGCTTTATAGCCCTCATCCAAACGAGTGGCAAGAAAAGCGTGTAAATCTAACGTCGTCACCGATAACCAATTGAGTTTTTGTGTGACCAGCCACTGGCTTAACGCCTGCAAATCTAAACGATAAGCGCTGAGTGTATTCGCAGATAACCCTTGCTCTAGCCAAATACTATCGAGAAATTGTTCTATGATAACGTCATTATCTTCTTGGTTATTATTTGTTGTCGTTTGTGTCGATAACTTGGTCTGGGTCACGGGTTTACTCTCTCTTCTTTACGTTGTTACTTGTACATTATGCCTCATAGAAAAAGTTTTCTGGTACAATAGTGACCTTTATTAGCAAAAATATCCTAAAAATCTTTATGAAAATTGGTCTATTTTACGGTTCCAGCACCTGTTATACCGAAATGGCGGCAGAAAAAATTCGTGACATTCTCGGTGAAGAGTTTATTGATCTTCATAATGTTCAAGAGTGCGATATTACTCTGATGCAAGAGTATGACATTCTTATTTTAGGTATTCCAACCTGGGACTTTGGTGAGATCCAAGAAGATTGGCTCGCAATTTGGGAAACGCTACCAACATTAGATCTCAAAGATAAACTCGTTGCTATGTATGGAATGGGGGATCAAATTGATTATGGTGAATGGTTTTTAGATGCATTAGGTATGCTCTACCACCATTTACTGCCAAGTGGTGTTAAATTTATCGGTTTTTGGCCTATTGAAGGGTATGAATTTACCAGTCCTAAACCACTTACTGATGATGGTAAACATTTTGTCGGGCTCGCATTAGATGAGGTGAATCAATTTGAAGAAAGTGATGAACGTTTATCACAGTGGTGTATGCAAATTTTACGAGAAATAGAAGAAAACTTGTAAATCGCAATCAATCTATTGCTTCAGGTTATCTACCGCAAGGTAACACTTTTAACCTTAGTCAATCAGTAAGCATTCTAACGGTTTATATACATACCCAGAATTAAATATCTGGGTATTGCATCAGCAGTTGTGAAAAATTTCGCCACTCATTTTCCGGCATACTATCAAAAGCAACCCATAGCGTGATTTGCTTATTATTTAAGATAGAATCTAACGTTATTTTTGCACCAAATCGGCTGATCCACGGTTGTTTTGCAATCTGCCATTCATGATATTTCCATTGAATACGATTGCCATTAAGCAGCACTAAATCCCCTTTCCTTTTATTGATATTTTTTTGGCTAAAATACCAACCTAATATAAGTAAAAGTAACAAAGGAACCCAGATATAAATAAAGCCAGGTGGCCAAGGATATAACAGCAATGCTATTTCAAAAATAACGTAAACACTAGTTGAAAATAACTGTGTAAACCAAGAAACTGTTAAATGTGATTTCCATAAAGTCACGAGTGATATTAGCTCCTGCTTTAATATCTTATTATTACAACAAGATATCGTCGTCGTTTTTTAATAGCATAACTGATTTTTGTAAAAAAAGGAGAATATAAAAAATAAAATGACGATCCTCTATTTTTTCTTTGAAATGCCACGCAAAATTATTGTCACTAAGATTTAATATTACCTCATTAAAATTTTCTATTCTTCGTTTTTTACTTACTAAAACGCCCTTATTCATTTAATGAATAAGGGCGTGATACTTAGTACTTCAGGCTTTATTTAATGCACTTGGTTTTATATTCTATTTTTATTAGTACTAATACTTATTAACAATTTCAGCCATACGAATTCTATTACGCTCTTGAATTAACTTTACCATGTAATAAAGATCTTCATCATCAGGGCGGCCGTGGTTCATCAACCAATTAAATAAATCAGGATCAGCACATTCAAGTAAACGAACAAAGAGCCTTTTGTCGTCATCAGAGAGTGTGTCGTACTCGTTTTCGAAAAAAGGCATGATAGAAATATCTAGTTCACGCATTCCACGGCGACATGCCCAATTTATTCGTGCTTTATTTTCTATATCGATAGTCATATTCTGCTCTTTAATATGTTCACTTCAAGAAATACCACTATTTCTTCCTGCCTTGATGATAGTCTTATCGCACTCTTTTTAACATCAAAATGATCACAATTTGTCGCTTTCGTCCAATAGCAACGCTTTGAAGCATCAATAAATTGTTATGCACAAAATTCTTTCTGTGCGCTGAAAATAATAATGACTTGCATTGTCTTGTGACTCTTTTACCATAAACAGTGTATCGGATTAACTACATAGCGGGTGATGTCATGACTCAAAATTCTACTCAGACAAAACGCCCTCATGCCGCAATCAATTTACCACTCACCTTGATCTCTTTAGATGATTGGTCATTGATAACTGCAACAGGGGCTGATAGTGAAAAATACTTACAAGGCCAACTAACAGCGGATATTGCCGCATTACCGACTACAGAGCACACTTTAGCCGCTCATTGTGAAGCTAAAGGGAAAATGTGGAGTACATTGCGCATTTTCCATCAACAAGCAGGATTTGCTTATATATTGCGGAAAAATGTTGCTGAAAAACAACTTACTGAGCTTAAAAAATACGCCGTATTTTCAAAAGTGACTTTTACTGAAAATACAGATGCGGTATTATTAGGACTTGCGGGGCAAGGCGCGGCACAAGCCTTAGCGGAATTCTTCCCTGAGATCCCCCGTAAAGCCAATGAAGTGGTTAATCACCAAAATAGCTACTTACTGCAACTCCCGTTACCTACAGAGCGCTTTTTAATTGTTACAGATGAAGAGACTGCCAAAAAACTAGCCACGACATTGCCCGCAGAAACCAGTGATAGTGACCAGTGGTTAGCCCTTGATATCGAGGCGGGTTATCCCATTATTGATACCCCTAATATCGAACAATTCTTACCACAAGCGACTAACTTACAAGCATTACCATTAAGTATTTGCTTTAAAAAAGGTTGCTATACAGGTCAAGAAATGGTGTCTCGTGCCAAATTCAGAGGCGCAAATAAACGTGCTATGTATCTGTTATCAGGTGGCGCAGCACAATTGCCCGACATTGGCGGTAGCGTTGAGTGGCAATTAGGTGAAGATAAATGGCGCAAAACAGGCACGGTATTAAGTGCGGTTCGTATGGCCGATAACACGATTATCGCCGAAGTGGTGATGAATAATGATATGGATGCTGACAGCGTATTTCGTGTCCAAGGTGATACCACCAGCCGCTTAACGATTAAACCTTTGCCTTACTCTTTAGAAGATGAGTGATAGCACTTCCATATGAACGGATTTTTATGACACAACAAACTAATGGGGCTTTTGGCCCCTTTTCAGATACCATCAATTTTATTATTGAACTTGATAAACTCAAACGCGTTTACCGCAAAAATAATGTATTAGACAATAGCCGTGCTGAAAATACCGCTGAGCATAGTTGGCACTTTGCTGTTGCAGCAATGAGTTTTCAACCTTATGCCGGTGATATTGATATAGGTAGAGCGATCCAGCTAGCTTTAGTGCATGATATTGTCGAAATCGATGCTGGCGATGTGATGGTTTATGATGTTGCTGCTCGTGAAGCGATTAAAGAGCAAGAGCAAAAAGCAGCCAGACGTATTTTTTCGTTGTTACCTGCACCACAAAGTGAATATTTTCTTAATCTCTGGCTTGAATATGATGCAGCACAAACCCCTGAGTCACAATTTGCCAATATTTTAGATCGCGCAATGCCAATGTTAATGAATCTACATAACGAAGGGCAAAGCTGGGTTGAAAATAATATCCGTTTAGAACAAGTGATTGCACGAAATCTATTTATCGAAAAACAGTGGCCAGAATTTTGGCAATACCTCTATCCTCAATTACTAGAGGCACAGAAAAAAGGCTGGTTAAAATAATTTTTTGCTGTTCATTTGATACTGACCAAAAAAATACCGAAGGTAGATTTTGAATTTACCCTCGGTATTTTATTTAGTAATAGCGCTAAATTAACCTTTATTCATAATCACTTATTGGTGCACAAGAACAATGCAAATGACGATCACCATAAACATCATCAAGGCGTTTTACTGCCGGCCAATATTTATTGCGTTTCGTTGCTTCACTTGGGAATACCGCACATTCACGGCTATAGCTATGTGACCATTCTTGCACTAATTCATACTGTGTATGTGGTGCATTCACTAGCGGATTATCATCAATCGGCCATACCCCGTCATCGACTTGTGCAATTTCAGCACGAATCGAGAGTAACGCATCAATAAAGCGGTCAATTTCAACTTTGCTTTCAGATTCTGTTGGCTCAATCATTAATGTCCCCGCAACAGGGAATGACATGGTTGGCGCATGGAAGCCGTAATCAATTAGACGCTTCGCCACATCCATTTCACTGATACCATAGTTAGCTTTGAGTGGACGAATATCAATAATACATTCATGGGCAACGTAACCTTCCGCCCCAGAATAGAGGATGTCATAGTCATCTTTTAAGCGTTGAGCAATATAGTTAGCATTTAAAATCGCTACTTGGCTCGCTTGTTTAAGCCCTTCTGAGCCCATCATACGGATGTACATCCAGCTAATGGGTAATATTGAGGCACTACCAAATTGTGCTGCTGACACGGCACCTTGGGTCGTAACACCGTCCATTTCCACGACACTATGTCCAGGTACAAATGGCGCTAAATGTGCTTTTACGCCAATAGGTCCCATACCTGGGCCACCACCGCCATGGGGGATACAGAAAGTTTTATGTAAGTTTAAGTGTGATACATCAGAGCCGATAAAGCCTGGGGTCGTGATCCCCACTTGCGCATTCATATTAGCGCCATCAAGATAAACCTGTCCGCCATATTGATGAATGATCTCACAAACTTCACGTATACCCTCTTCATAAACACCGTGAGTTGAAGGATAAGTCACCATCACACAAGAAAGCTCAGCTTGGTGCTTCTCTGCTTTCGCTTTTAAGTCTGCAATGTCGATATTACCATTTTCATCACACCCCACAACAACCACCGTCATACCCGCCATATGGGCTGATGCAGGGTTTGTACCATGGGCTGAGCTTGGAATTAAACAGATATGGCGATTTCCTTCTCCTCGGCTTTGATGGTAACGACGAATAGCTAACAATCCAGCATACTCCCCTTGCGCCCCTGAGTTAGGTTGCATACACATCGCATCATAACCCGTTATGGCAGCCAACCAATTAGATAGCTGCTCAATCATTATCTGGTAGCCTTGCGCTTGATAAGGTGGGCAGAATGGGTGCATTTCGGTAAATTCAGGCCATGTGATCGGCAGCATTTCAGCCGCAGCATTAAGCTTCATAGTACATGAGCCTAACGGGATCATTGCTTGGTTAAGCGCTAAATCTTTATTTTCTAAACGATGCATATAGCGCATCATTTCAGTTTCACTGTGATAAAGATGGAAGTTTTCATGGGTTAACACCGCATCTTTACGCAACATTGCCGTTGGAATTGAGGTCGATGAAGAAGCTACCAATGCATCTAATGTATCAATGTCATCAGAGAAAGCTTTACCACTGATAATCTCAATCAATCTGACAACATCTTCGCGAGTCGTCACTTCACTTAAAGTGACACCTACTGCGCCAACAATATCGGTTCGTAAATTAATTTCAGCATCTTTAGCACGTTGTAATACACCCGCTTTATCCGCTGTTTCAACGGTTAAAGTATCAAACCATGTCTGATGGCGTAATGTCATGCCATTTTGAATTAAACCCGCGGCTAAAATATCCGTTAAGCGATGAATACGCTGAGCAATATTTTTTAGACCTTCAGGCCCATGATATACCGCATACATGGCAGCAATATTGGCCAGTAATACCTGTGAAGTACAAATATTCGAGTTAGCTTTTTCACGGCGAATATGCTGTTCACGAGTTTGCATTGCCATACGTAACGCTCTGTTACCTGCAGCATCACGCGAGACACCGATAATACGTCCTGGCATGGCTCGTTTATATTCATCTCGACAGGCAAAGAAAGCAGCATGTGGACCACCATATCCCATTGGCACCCCAAAGCGTTGGGCTGAGCCTAATACAATATCCGCTCCTTGTTGCCCTGGAGCCGTTAATAACACCAGTGCCATTAGATCAGCCGCTACACTGGTAATAATTTTTCGCGTTTTTAGTTCACTAATGAGCTGACTATAATCATGAATTTCACCGGTTGTGCCGACTTGCTGTAATAGCACACCAAAGACACCTTCTAGCTCTAACACTTTTTCAGCTTTATCGACAATCACTTCAAAACCAAAGGTGTTAGCTCGGGTTTTTACTACGTCTAGTGTTTGGGGATGAATATCATCAGCGACAAAAAAACGCTCCGCATTTTTTAGTTTACTAACACGTTTTGCCATTGCCATAGCTTCAGCGGCAGCAGTGGCTTCATCTAATAGCGAAGCAGAGGCTAAATCCATGCCAGTATAATCAATGGTTACTTGTTGAAAGTTAAGTAATGATTCAAGACGCCCTTGAGAAACTTCTGGCTGATAAGGAGTATAAGCAGTATACCAACCTGGATTTTCTAGCAAATTACGTAAAATAACAGGAGGCAATACAGAAGGCGCATATCCCATACCGATATAAGAGGTAAAACGTTTATTTTTACGGGCTATCGCTTTTAGTTCTGCTAATGCTTCTTGTTCAGTAGCCCCCCCTCCGACATTAGGCGGCGTTGCTAATTGGATATTATCGGGAACAATCTTTTGTGTTAATTCATTTAATGAGGAGATGCCAACAACATCAAGCATCTCTTTAATCTGTTCTGGCGATGAGCCAATATGGCGACGAATAAATTCATCACGATATTCTAATTGAGTTAAAGTTTGTGTCATTGCGGGTAATTCCTGAATTCACAATAAATGGATAAGCTGTTTTTACTGATTTGAAAATAGGCTGATAAATAAAAACGCCTCGACTTTTTAATGACGAGGCGCTTATTTTTACTCTTCGTTTTCAACTAACTCTTGGTAGCCAGCCGCATCAAGGAGATCGTTTAATTCGCTTTCATCTTTTGCTTTTATGCGAAATAACCATCCATCCCCATAAGGATCACTATTAACCAGCTCTGGTGAACCATCCAACTCCTCATTTACTGCAATAATTTCGCCAGATAATGGGGCATAAATATCTGATGCAGCTTTTACTGATTCAGCCACAGCACAATCATCCCCAAGATCAACTTCACTGCCTACATCAGGAAGATCAACAAACACCATATCACCTAACAACTCTTGAGCATGTTCAGTGATGCCGATAGTGTATTCGCCATTGCCTTCAGAACGGATCCACTCATGAGATTGCGCATATTTTAATTCACTAGGTATTTGACTCATTGACCGTACTCTCCATTTAAAATAATAATGCTTTATACCAATGCTTTACCTGAACGAACAAAACCAGGTTTTACCACCTCTACCGGTATTTCACGATTACGCAATAAAACAATTGCGCTATCTTTAATACCTGCGGGTACTCTGGCTAATGCAATACTAAAGCCCAATGTCGGTGAAAATGTGCCACTAGTAATAACGCCTTCTCTTAATTCACCTAAATCATCGGTAAAGTGCACGGCACTACCTGCACGTAACACCCCTTTTTCTCGCATCACCAGACCAACCAGTTTATCTGTGCCTGTTGCGCGTAATTTTTCTAATGCTTCTCTACCAATAAATTGACGATCTTCGGGTAACCAGGCAATCGTCCATCCCATATTAGCCTCAAGAGGATTAATAGTTTCATCCATCTCTTGACCATAAAGATCCATACCCGCTTCTAAACGTAAAGTGTCTCGAGCACCTAACCCTGCGGGCTTAACCCCCACTGCTAATAACTTTTGCCAATAATCAACGGCTTGCTCTTTTGGCATGGCGATTTCATAACCTGCTTCACCGGTATAACCTGTCGTCGCGACGAAGAGATCATCAAGTTGTACGCCATAGAAAGGCTTCATCGCTGCCACTATTTGGCGATGCGATTCACTTAATAAACGCTGTACTTTTTCTTGTGCGTGAGGGCCTTGTACTGCAATTAATGCTAAATCATCACGTACTTGAATATCGACGACATAATCTTTGGCATGCTCAGTGATCCACGCTAAATCTTTTTCGCGGGTTGCGGAGTTAACCACCAGACGATAGAAAGTCTCATCAAAGTAGTAAACAATCAGATCGTCAATCACACCACCAGACGCATTTAGCATACCAGTATAAAGTGCTTTGCCTTTTTCGGTGAGTTTAGCGACATCATTCGCTAATAGATAACGTAGAAAGTCTTTAACTTGCGGGCCATGTAAATCAACAATCGTCATGTGAGATACATCAAACATACCTGCATCTTGACGCACATTATGGTGTTCATCAATTTGAGAGCCATAATGCAGTGGCATCATCCAACCATGAAAATCAACCATACGAGCACCACAGGCGACGTGCTCATCATATAACGGAGTCTGTTTTGCCATTCTTCCCTCTTTCTATTTTTAGTTTAGATGATCCAGAGAACGCAATTTGTTAAATATAAAATTAAACTTGATTAAAAATCAGCGTGTTAATTACAAGCTTAAGTTTATTTTTAAACATTATTTTAACAAATGTGAGCAATTAACGTACAACGCAAACGATACCTTTACTTTGAACTTATCACTAAGAGAAAAAATAAACCATAAGTTAAAATAGGGTATTACCTCTACCAATCATAATGTAGAGAAATAAGTATGCAGAATGAATGATTGTAATTATGCGTATCAGCCCTCATTTTTAGTGAATAATGACTAAAAAAAGGGGAGCAATACAAAGAATAGACTGAAAAAATAGCTATTTTTAGTGTTATTTTTCCAGTCTGTTATAAAGAAAAGTAATGTGAAATGGCTGTTGAATTAGATTTTTTCAGCTGAAACAGAATTTTTATGCTTTAGCCATTCTGGTAAATCAGAAAGTCCCATCGCCTGTTCAAGTAACTTTGGTTTTACTCCTGGTAAACTATCTGCTAACGAAAGACCGATATCACGCACCCACTTTTTAATAGGGTTATTACCTTCAAATAATTCGCGGAACCCTTGCATAGTCGCTAACATGACCGCAGCGGCATGTTTACGGCGGCGCTCAAAACGTCTTAAATAGAGATACTCACCAAAATCTTTACCTTCTGCTTTTAAACGACGGATTTCACCAATTAATTCAGCAACATCCATAAAGCCAAGGTTAACCCCTTGTCCAGCTAAAGGGTGGATGGTATGCGCGGCATCACCTAATAGCGCTAACCGTGGAGCGGCAAATTGACGTGCATAGCGACCCGTTAATGGAATTGTCATACGTTCACTGACTAATTCACACTGGCCTAAGCACATATCAAAAGTAACACCTAGCGTACGTTCAAATCGCGTTTTATCTGCACTCTTATAATCTTCAGCCAATGAGCTAGGTAGCGACCACACAATAGAACAAGTATGAGGATCTGCAAGAGGTAAAAAGGCTAAAATCCCCTCACCATGAAATACTTGGCGCGCCACATTATCGTGGGGTTGTTCTGTGCGTATGGTTGCGACTAAAGCGTGATGTTCATAATCCCAAAAAGTCAGTGGAATATCAGCATTTTTACGCAACCAAGAATTCGCACCATCGGCGCCAACAACCAGCCTAGCGGTTAACATTTCACCGTCATTTAAGCTGATAAAGGCTTCATTTTCTCCCCACACAATGCGTTCAATTTGAGCTGGGGAATAACAGGTAATATCACTATGACTGGTGACCTTTTGCCACAGCACTTCACGAATAAGATGATTTTCAATAATAGTGCCAAGATGAGATAACCCTTCTTGTTGCGCTGAAAACGCAATACGTCCAAAACTATCTTGATCCCATACTTCCATACCTTGATAAGGAGCTGTACGTAATGCCGTTAAGTTTTCCCATACCCCCAATTTCTTGAGTAATAACTCACTGGCAGTATTAATCGCAGATACCCGTAATGCAAAATCATCTTGCGGATGGAAATGCGTGGTGACTGGGTGATTTTCTATTATCGCTATACGTAATCCACAGCCATGTAATCCGCAGGCTAATGCAAGCCCGACCATTCCACCACCAGCAATAACAACATCAAATGATTTCATAATAAAAGTATCCTAAAAAGCAATTATGCTCAGTTTGTCCAACCTAATGTTTGGTGTGCTAATTTGTTACGAAGTGCAGGCACTAATTCCATCGTCATTAAGCCTAGATTACGGGAGATAATTAACGGCATACAACGATTCGCAAACACTTTCACTAAGCCATCAGTGATCGTGATAGTACTTTCTCTATCCTGTTCGCGAAGCTGTTGATATTGTGATAATACGCGATAACTGCCGATATCAAGACCTGATTGTATGGCCGAGGTTAATGTATTGGCTAATGTCATTACATCGCGTAAACCAAGATTAAAACCTTGCCCTGCAATAGGGTGCAAGGTTTGAGATGCATTACCTATCAATGCTAAACGATGGCTGATCATTTGCTGTGCTTTTTGCAAAACTAATGGATAGCAATGACGCTGCCCTACTTGTTCAATCTTACCCAAACGCCAGCCAAAATCCCGTTGTAACTGTGCAATGGTTGTTTGATCATCCCATTGTGAAACTTGTTCTAATTTTTCAATAGGATGGCACCACACCAATGAACTACGCCCTTCACTCATGGGTAACATTGCTAATGGACCAAATTGTGTAAATCGCTCAAATGCACAACCTTTGGGATCAATCTCTGTTTTTACATTGGCGATCACCGCAACTTGATGATAAGGCGTTTTCTGCCATTGAATATGACATTGATGACCAATGGGTGAATGTGTACCATCTGCGGCAACCAGTAAATCACCGCTAAGTTGTGTACCATCATCAAGTGTCACTTCAACGTTATCGAGATGGCGCTGAACATGCTCCACTTTAGCGGGACAATATAGCGTAATATTGGGTTGTTTTTTCAACTGTGCAAACAGTTGACGCCCCGCATCATGTAATTCAATAACATAACCGAGTGCGTCAATATCGTAGTCCTGCGCATTTATGTTCACAAAACCGCAATGGCCTCTATCAGAAACATGAACGTGATTAATAGGTGTCACAAAGGGTTTTAAGACCGACCATAATCCGATTTGTGCTAATCGCTTTGCTGTGCCATGCGCTAAAGCGATCGCTCTGGCATCGAATCCGGGATGCCCATTATCTGGCTCTCGCGCTTCAATAAGCGAAATGGAAATATTACCCTTATTTAATGCAGAAAGTGCTAGTGCTAACGTTGCACCCGCCATTCCACCACCCACAATAATCACATTCATGCTGATTTTAGCCTTAAATTTTTCCTGCCATCAGAGCTTCAATTTCATCAGGATCTTTAACAACCATAGCCGTTAAATTTTCATTACCTGTTTCAGTAATAACAATGTCATCTTCAATGCGAATACCAATACCACGATACTCTTGTGGTACATCTGCATCTGGCGCAATGTAAAGTCCTGGTTCAATAGTCAACACCATACCCGGCTCTAAGATACGATCACGATCGGTGCCATAGTGTCCAACATCATGAACATCAAGACCTAACCAGTGACTTAAGCTATGCATAAAGAAGCGCTGATAGGCTTTTGTCTCAATGAGGTGTTCGATATCACCGTGCATAATGCTGAGCTTAACTAAGCCTTCCACCATGATATACACGACATGTTTAGTGACTTCTTTGATGCTTGTACCCGGTTTATACAATTCGAGGGATACATTGAGTGATTTTAAAACAATCTCGTAAATTTCACGTTGTTGACGGCTAAATTTACCATTAACAGGGAAAGTTCGCGTAATATCACCCGCATAACCTTCATATTCACAGCCTGCATCAATGAGGACTAAATCCCCATCACGCATTTTAGTTTCATTTTCAGTATAATGTAAGATACAACCGTTCTCACCACTACCGACAATACTGTTATAGGAAGGGAAACGCGCACCATGAGAGATAAACTCATGTTCAATTTCCCCTTGTAATTGATACTCATACATACCTGGCTGACATTTTTGCATTGCGCGAGTATGGGCTAACGCAGAAATTTTTCCGGCTTTGCGCAGTAATTCAATTTCAGCATCAGATTTAAATAACCGCAGTTCGTGCACTATTGGGCGCCAATCAATAAGCGTTTGTGGCGCTTTTAAATTACGGCGAGAGCCTTTTCTTAAGGTATCCAGAGCATTAAAGACGATTTCATCGGCAAACGCATATTCACCTTGGGCATGATAAACAATATCCAATCCATTGAGTAATTGATAAAGTTGCTCACCTACATCTTCGTAAGGTAGCGCTTTATCAACACCTAATTTTTCAGGGGCAGCTTCTTGCCCAAGACGACGACCAAACCAGATTTCCGCGGTTAAATCTCTAACCCGATTAAACAGTACGCTATGATTATGTGTTTCATCACTTTTAATCAACACAAGGATAGCTTCTGGCTCACTAAATCCGGTGAGATACAAGAAGTCACTATGTTGGCGATAGGGATATTCACTATCAGCATTGCGTTGTGCTTCTGGAGCAGCAAAAAAGATAGCTGCACTTGCTGGTTTCATCTGAGCTAATAATGCCTGACGACGGGATAAAAATTCTTGCTTATTCATACCCACTCCTATCCTTTATTGATCTTTTGGTTATCTAATTAATAAGGCAATTATTAATGTAATGTCCGTTGTTCATCTTGTTTATCATTTTCTGTTGTTGTCTCTTTTGAGGCGACAAAAGTGATATAGCACAGCTGAACAGAGACTTTGACATATTCTGTAACTTCTTCGAGTGCATCTTCAAGCTCTTGTTGATTTTCATCTTCTTCATAGCCTAATGCACCAATATTACGCAAATCAGTGATAACTTCCGTCAACTCTTTATGCTCAGATAACTTAGGTTGTGCAACACCTAATCCTAATAGAAAATGATTAACCCACCCTGCAAGGGCATCAGCTCGAGGAAAAACAGATTCTGCATCGTCAGGTAACAGCATAGAAAAATTAAATACGCTGTCATCAAGTTGCTCATGAGTGACGTGATAAAGTGATTCAAGGGGTTCTGATAACGATTTAGGGAACGCTAAGCCCTCATTAGTCAGTTCATGTAACAAAGTTTTCCAACTATTGTCATGTACTGCTCCACAAATAAACCCAGTAATTAGGCCATGCATCTCTGCGGCAGTTAAAGGCACGGCATGTTGTTGTAATAATGAATCAATTGCTGAGTAATCTGGTAATGTGTTTTGTATTGACATAAGAATAAACGTCGCATTTAGGGGAATAGTTCAAGATATGCTACCATCAATAGAACGCACTGTACCAGTTAAGCTATGTTAAACATTGGAATTTTTGCAGTAATAGCGTTTAATACTGCCTTATAACCGTATACACTACTAAACACGTAGCACAGATTTTATGTCAGGAAGGAATCATGTCCGCACAACCCGTTGATCTTCAAATTTTTGGGCGCTCATTACGTGTCAATTGCCCACCAGAACAAAAAGATGCTTTACTGGCTTCTGCTGCTGAACTTGAACAACGATTACAAGATCTCAAAGAACGCAGTGGTGTTTCCAATACTGAGCACTTAATTTTTATCGTGGCATTAAATATGAGTCATGAGTTGGCAGAAGAAAAGTTAAAAACGAGAGACTATGCCTACAATATGGAAGAGAAAATAAAAATGCTACAACAATCTATTGAACAAGCTTTACACGATCAAGGCAAGCACCATGATCGCACTTTTTCAACATCAAAGTAGATTTGTTCAGAAAGCATGCGCACACCACGAAATTAACAGATAATAGGTTGCTTTCTACAATTAAAATAATACAATAGTTCATAGATAAGGTGCTTAACAGCACCCACCTAATTTCTCTGAGATGTTCGTCAGTGGGTAAGTCCCCTGAGCCGATATTTCAAAAAAAATAGAATGTGGTGATCTATTACTTGTGAGCATACCTGATTCGTTCAGGCAGCCTAATGGTGATAGCACTATGTTCACCTTGGACCACGGGTTCAAGGGTTACAGCCTACAACGGCATCTTGGAGACCCCAATTCAAGTTCTAAACACTGAGTACTGATTAAGTATTTAATGTTTAGAGCTTTTTTTATTTCTTTGGCCCCTATCTTTCTTGGCTTTTCTCTTTTTTACCTCTAAAGTGTAATAAATTCATAGAAGTGATATATTTTTATTCATACTAATTCCTTGCTGATGGATTAATCATGACACAACCCCCTGTTTTCCAGCAAAGAGATCAGATACGTAAAGCTATCCGCCAAAAACGCCGTCAACTTACTGTGGCACAGCAGCAAGATGCTGCACATAAACTCTCTGCACGGGTACTCCATCATCCCAAAGTCAAGCAAGCTAAAACAATTGCCTTATTTCTCTCTTTTGACGGCGAGATTGATACTACTCCCCTAATCACTCATTTATGGGATTTAAATAAACAGGTTTGTCTGCCCGTATTACACCCTTTTCATCGCCATCATTTACTTTTTTTACGTTACGCTCCCACCACGCAGTTAGTGAAAAATCGTTTTAATATTTTTGAACCGCCACTCAATGTGAATAACATTATTCCAATATCTGATATTGATATTATCTTTACGCCACTGGTTGCCTTCGATGAAAGCGGTCAACGACTCGGTATGGGCGGAGGTTTTTATGATAGAACATTAGAAAATTGGCAACGGCAGTCATTTTATCCTATGGGACTTGCTCACACATGCCAACAAGTTCATTCGTTACCGAGCGCAGATTGGGATATACCGTTACCTGAAATTATTACACCTGATAAAGTATGGCGTTTTAATGAACAACTGATACAGAGAAATTAAGACGAGCTTTTAACGCTATCTTTGTTTTTTTATATTATTATCTTATTTTATAAGGTTAAATCTCTATTTTTAACCACATTGTATTTAATATGAAAAATAGAGAAAGTACGAAATTTATAAAAAGCATTAATATCATTCTTAATCTTTCGGGAAAACAATTAGATAATACAAAACCAAACATTAATAAATACGATGATACTATCGCATCATTAGAAAAAAAACATGCTTTTAAACTAAAGAAAAAAAACATTCATTATATTTTTAAAAAACAATTACACTACCCTATGATTTTTTTAGATCGTTCTAAAAATATATTTATTCTTTTAAAATATAACAATAATGAATTTCTAATTTATAATCTACAAACTGACAATATGGAGACATGGAATAAAGAGAGATTAATAAATAACAGTATAAATCACTATTACTATCTGGACTTTGCAGAAAAGCATTTTTTTGATATCACTTGGTTTGTTCCAACCTTTATGAAATATCGTATATTATTTCAAAGTGTATTATTTTACTCGTTAATTCTTCAACTGCTAGCACTTGCCTCCCCGATTATTACGCAAATAATTATGGATAAGGTAATTATCCATCAAGCCCTATCCACGCTTGATGTGTTAATAATAGGTCTTATTTTTGTCGCCGTTTCAGAATCTGTATTAAAGGGGATAAGAGAGTATATTTATCATCATACAGCAAATAAAATTGATATGTTGCTAAGTTTGAAATTAACTAATCATTTATTCAAACTTCCTATCAGTTATTTTAAATCTCGCCAAACAGGTATTATTGTTACACGAGTAAAAGAGCTTGATATCATTCGAGAGTTTATAACAAAAACCTTATTAATGTTATTAGTTGATTTCTCATTTATCTTTATTTTCCTATTTGTTATGGCTTATTTGTCATTAAAGTTAACATTAATCTTTCTTGCCACCATCCCACTCTATTTTATCTTAGCTAAATTAATTGCCCCTAAAATAGAAAAAACCGTACAACAACTTTATCAATATTCAGCAACAAATAGTGCTTTTTTAACAGAAACCCTAGGAGGTATAGAAACAATAAAAAGCCTTTCATTAGAACCACGTTTTACACAACAGTGGCATACGCAAATCCATCAACTGACTAATGAAAATTTAAAATTACAAAATATTGATAACTTATCGCAATACATTGTTTCATTTTTACAAAAAATAACGACAGCGATACTTTTATGTCTAGGTGCTTTTGAAGTCATTTCACTTGCAATGACAATAGGTCAACTCATTGCTTTTAATATGCTATTAAACCACTGTCTACAACCTTTAAGTTCTGCAATAGAAGTTTGGGGAAAGTATATCCGAGCCAAAACGGCTATTTATAATTTACAAGACATTCTTAATCTCCCAATAGAGCAAGAAAAAGCCAATAAGAAAATGACCTTACAAGGTGAAGTGAGTTTTGAGAATGTCAGTTTTAGTTATCAACATGATGCCCCCCCTGTTGTAAGGCAAATTTCATTTAGAATAAATAAATATGAAACTATTGGTATCGTCGGGACGTCTGGATCAGGGAAAAGTACATTAGCGCGCATCATCGCAGGGCTTTATATCCCACAATTAGGTCAAGTTAAGCTTGATAGCATTCCGGTTTGTGAAATTCCCCCCGCAGTATTACGTCAACAAATAGGTTTTGTCTTACAAGAGAATTTTTTATTTCATTTAACCGTGCTCGACAATATCCGTTTAACGCAGCCATCAGCCTCATTAGATGATGTTATTCATGTAGCTAAATTAGCAGGTGCTCATGAGTTTATTTTGAAACTTCCTTTAGGGTACGACACACTCATTGCTGAAAATGGCAGATCTTTATCTGGGGGACAATGCCAACGTATTGCAATTGCTAGAGCCTTACTCTCATCCCCTAAAATTTTAATTTTTGATGAAGCTACCAGCGCATTGGATGGTGAGTCTCAAGCCATCATCGAAAAAAATCTTCCCCTTATTACCCAAGATAAGACCGTCATTATGATTGCTCATCGCCTTTCCACAATAAAAAACTGTGACCGCATTATTGTATTAGAAAAAGGCCAGATAATTGAAGAAGGCAAACATAATGAATTGATTAGAAAAGATGGCGCTTATAAGAAACTTTGGCAACATCAATAAGGATAACAATGATGAAATCAAAAATAAAATAAATGATTGCTCACTACTTTAAAACTAAAAAAGAGCCTAAAAACTATGATTTTTACCCTAATCATATCGCCGTACTTGAGAAACCGCCGACACCTTATAGTCGTATTATTGCAATAATAATTTCATTAAGTGTGATTATATTTTTACTCTGGGCATATATAGGTAAATTAGATGTGCTTTCTTCAGCTATAGGAAAATTAGTGGTTTCAGGTTATTCGCAACAAATTCAAATTTATGAACATAGTCGCTTAAGCGCCATTCATGTAAAAAATGGCCAACAAGTTACCAAAGGAGAAGCGTTATTAACACTTGATATTTTAGGTGTTGATGAGGAGATTAATAATCTAAAAAATAAGATAGAAAATCTATTATTACTAAAAATTCGTTATCAAGCATTAGGTCAAAACACCCGACCTGATGCAATTGATGATTTTAATTTACTAAATAAAGAAAAAAAAGAAGCGATTCTATTAAGTTATCAAAAAGAAAAGGATGAATTTGATGCTAGTATTAATCACATTAACTCTGAAATAGAAACCAACAATAAAAACAAGCTTCTTACTCACCAAGAAATCAATTCATTAAATGAATTAAAAAACAATATTGAAAAACGTTTTAATATAAAGAAAAAACTCTATGATAAAAAAATCATTAGTACCATGGAGTTTTTAGAAAATAAAAAGGAGTTATTAGAAATTAATCAAATCATTAAAAGAAAATCATCAGAACTGGTTATTTTATCCAGTCAAGAGCAACAATATATAAAAAATCGCGATAGATTAGAAAAACAAAAACACCTAGAGTGGCATGACAAATTTAAACAATATGAAAGCGAAGTTTTTATTTATCAACAAAATCTTTATCATGTTCAGAAACGTCAACAATTAAAAATTGTTCGTTCTCCTGTTACAGGTACAGTACAACAACTCGCTGTTCATACCCTAGGAGCCGTATTGCAACCTTCACAAGCGGTGATGGTGATAGTGCCCGATACTCAGCATAATGTTGCTGAGGTGAATATTCTCAATAAAGATATTGGTTTTATCTATCCGGGTCAAAAAGCGGTGATTAAAATTGATGCTTTTCCTTATACCCGTTATGGCACCATTGAAGTTACCATTGTCAATATAGCAAAAGATTCCATACAACATGAACAATTAGGCTTAGTTTATCCCGTCCTGATTGAACTTGATAAGCAAGTGATGGGTGAAGATGAAGCACAATATAAACTGGCCACAGGTATGTCTTTAGTTGCCGATATAAAAATTGAAAAACGTCGAGTGATTGATTATTTACTCAGTCCAATAGAAGTTTATCAACATGAAGCATTAAGAGAAAAATAATAGCGAGATATCTATGAACTATATAACTAAAAACACGCCATCTCTTCATCCTTCAATTATTGATGGGCTTATTTATTTTTCAAAAAAAAATAAAGGAACATTAAAAAAAGAGCAGCTTATTCATTTTTTAGGTAATGACGACAATCTCTCTGAATTAAATATCATAGAAGCCGCTCAACAACTCAATTTAAAATGCGAATTTTCATTTTTTAATAGTGAAAGTGAGTATAAAGATAAAATAATTATTGATACACTTATCGAAATTAATGGTTATTGGTATATTCTAAAAAATAGAACAAGTGATAAATTAATTATTATTGACCCAAGCACTAACACAGAGAGTCATTATCATATTGATAAAAAAATTACTTATACCACACTGCTAATTATTAATAAGATATTTACCCCTAAACAGAGCAAGTTTAGCTTAATGTGGTGCATTCCATCACTATTAAAACAAAAAAAATCATTATATTTAATTTTTATTTTATCTTGTTTTATTCAATTATTTGCTTTAGTTAATCCAATTATTTTTGAAAAAATTATTGATAAAGTATTAACGGGGAGAAGCCTCTCTAATTTGCAAGTTTTAGGGGTACTCCTCGTGCTGCTTGCTATTATAGAGCCTATCTATCTTTTATTACGAGATAAACTTTATGCTTTTGTTTCTTGTACCCTAGGTGCCGAATTCTCAGGGAAAATTTATCAACACCTCATTCGGCTACCCAGTCAGTTTTTTAATCAACGTCAATCTGGGCAAATTATTGCTCGTATTCAAGAGCTTGCTCATATTCGCCAGTTTATTACTGGCTCTGCGTTGATGATGGTACTGGATTTTATTTTTATTATCGTATTTCTTTCAGTAATGTTTGCTTATTCCGTATTATTAACTTGGATAACCATAGCAGCATTAGTCGTTTACTTTTTATTTTGGCTGATACTTGGCCCCATGATCCGTTATTGGGTTGAACAAGAGTATCAAGCAAATGCTGATAATACGAGCTTATTAACAGAGGCTATTAATGGTATAGAAACCATAAAAATAACAGCAACAGAACATCAATTTATTGAAAAGTGGCAATATAAACTCACTAATTATATCCTTAAGCGTTTTTCAGCGGCCAAAAAAGCGTTATTTGCTCAGCAATTAATTGGGGCTATTCATAAAATTACTATGGCAATTATCTTGTGGCATGGTGTTAATCTGATTATGAAAGCGCAATTAAGTGTGGGAGAATTAGTGGCTTTTAATATGTTTGCCACCCATATTACACAACCTATTTTACGTTTAGCCCAACTTTGGCAAGATGTTCAACAAACAGGCATCTCTATACGTCGTATTGGCGAGATCGTTAATACTCCCACAGAGCATCAACATCAAGGACTTGCTACTGTACCTAATATTGCAGGAAGTATAGTATTTTCTCATGTACGCTTTCGTTATACAGCCAATACTCCAGATGTGATTGAGCAACTCTCTTTTTCGATCCCCGCGGGCAAATTTATTGGTATTACAGGCCCCTCTGGTTCAGGAAAAAGTACTATCACACGTTTAATTCAACGTTTTTATACTCCTCAACAAGGCCAGATTTATATTGATGGTATGGATCTCGCCATTGCCAATCCCCTTACTTTACGCCAATCAATTAGTGTTGTTTTACAAGATAATTTTTTATTTAGTGGCACTATTATGGAAAATATTCGGTTATCAAAACCCGATTGTAGTGAAGAAGATATTATTGAAGCGAGTAAATTAGCCGGCGCTTTTCATTTTATTACTCAACTCCCTGAGGGATTTAATACACAAGTAGGTGAAAGAGGTAGTAATTTGTCAGGAGGACAGCGTCAGCGTATTGCGCTAGCAAGAGCACTTTTACCTGATCCACGAATTCTTATTTTAGATGAGGCAACATCGGCGTTAGATTATGCCTCAGAAGCGGAAATTTTAGCCAATCTTCCGGCTATTTGTAAAAATAGAACGGTAATTTGTATTGCTCACCGACTTAATGCTATTTCTATTTCAGATTATATTTATGTTATTGATAAAGGTCGTATATTAGAAGAAGGTACACATAGCGATTTATTAAATAAGAAAACACTTTATCAGCAATTGTGGCAACAACAGACACAGCAATAAACCGTGATAACTAATGAACCATAAAAATAAAGGCTCTAATTATTGAGCCTTTATACTTAATATAAAAATAGCGATATTAGTACAACATACGAGCACGAATGGTACCCGGTAGTCCTTTTAGTTTCTGCAATACTAACTCAGCTTGTGCTTTCGTTTGTGTAGTAACGTCAATCACTACATAACCCACATTACCAGCTGTACGTAGATATTGTGCAGCAACGTTAATATTTTCTTCTGTAAATACGTTATTGATACTATTCATAATACCCGGACGGTTTTCATGAATATGCAGTAAACGGTTTACATCATCACCATGACTAGGCAATGATACTTCAGGGAAATTAACCGCAGATAATGTAGAACCATTATCAGAATATTTAGCTAACTTACCAGCAACTTCATAACCAATATTTTCTTGGGCTTCTTGGGTTGAACCACCAATATGTGGCGTTAAGATCACATTATCAAATTTAATTAATTCTGATACAAAAGGATCGTTCGGATCGTTATTTGCCCCCGGCTCCGTTGGGAAAACGTCCACCGCTGCACCTGATAAATGTTTACTCTCTAGCGCTTGTGCTAATGCCGGAATATCAACCACAGTTCCACGAGAGGCATTAATAAGAATAGCGCCTGGCTTCATTCGTAATAGCTCTTCGTGACCAATCATATTTTTTGTTGATGGCGTTTCTGGCACGTGTAAGCTAACAATGTCACACATATTCAGCAGTTCGGATAAGTGGCGAACTTGGGTTGCATTTCCCAAAGGAAGTTTGTTTTCAATATCATAAAAATAGACATCTAAACCAACACTTTCCGCCAAAATCCCTAACTGGGTGCCTATATGACCATAGCCAATAATCCCCAGTTTTTTACCTCGCGCTTCAAAACAGCCTTTAGCTTGTTTATCCCAAATACCACGATGGGCTTTAGCATTAGCTTCTGGAATACGACGCAGTAATAACAGTAATTCCCCTAACACCATTTCAGCCACGGAACGAGTGTTTGAAAAAGGTGCATTAAAAACAGGGATCCCACGACGGGCAGCCGCATCTAAGTCAACTTGGTTAGTACCAATGCAGAAGCAGCCTACAGCAACTAATTTTTCAGCGGCTGCAAAAATTTCTTCTGTTAAGTGAGTGCGGGAACGGATCCCCACAAAGCGTGCATCACGGATAGCTTGTTTTAATTCTTCTCCCGATAATGCACCTTTATGATATTCGATGTTGGTATAACCTGCTGCTCTTAAATTCTCTACCGCACTTTGGTGTACACCTTCCAATAGTAGGAACTTTATCTTTTCTTTTTCCAAAGATACCTTGACCATTTACCCTGCCCTATTTGTGTTACATGAATAAAAACGAAATCCTGTTTCACCAACATAACAAAAATAGATTTTGAGGCAATACAACCGATTGCACTGTTGACAGAATAAGCGATAGATAAAGTGATTTTCTACCGAGCAAAATGATTTTGACAATAAAAATGGCAGCATTTTAAAGAGAGATATCTCTATCGTGTGATATATATCACTGAATTTATGGTTTTCAAAATAATTTGCAAAAAGTCATCATTCTGATTATCTAAGGGGAAAGATAAAAGAGAGTGGGAAAACAATATAGTTCTCCCACTCTCTTTAAGAGGATGTTGTTATCTCTGACTAGAGATACAATTTAATCGTGTTATTTAATGGTTTTCACACCTTCAGAAGTCCCCATTAATACAATGTCTGCTCCGCGATTAGCGAAAAGCCCGACAGTGACCACCCCTGCAATACTATTAATTTTATTTTCTAGCTCAATAGGATTCAGAATAGTGAGATTATAAACGTCTAAGATCACGTTACCATTATCCGTCACGACGTTTTCACGATATTCAGGTAACCCACCTAATTTAACCAGCTCGCGAGCCACATAAGAGCGAGCCATTGGGATAACTTCAACAGGCAGAGGGAATTTACCCAAAACATCCACTTGTTTTGATTCATCGACAATACACACAAAGGTTTTTGCCACCGCTGCAATGATTTTTTCACGGGTTAATGCCGCACCACCACCTTTGATCATCTGCATTTGATGGTTAATTTCATCAGCACCGTCTACGTAGATATCGAGCGAATCAACTTCATTACAGTCAAAAACGGGAATGCCGTAGCTTTTTAGTTTTGCCGTTGAAGCCTCTGAGCTAGAAACTGCCCCTTCAATTTGACCTTTCATTGTTGCAAGAGCATCAATAAAATGAGAAGCCGTAGAGCCTGTTCCAACGCCCACGATAGTACCCGGTTTTACATATTCAAGGGCGGCCCAACCTACTGCTTTTTTTAATTCATCTTGAGTCATTTACAAAACCTTATTTTTCACATTTATCGAATAAGAATAGCATAGTGCCCATAAAATCCGCACAAGGTGTATCAAAATTTGAGACACAACATTTTAACTCATAAAAACTAAAAATATGGCATAGTACACAGTAGAACATAAAATCAAAGAGAATCTGTCAATGAAACGTCCTGATTATCGGGCCCTGCAAGCCCTTGATGCCGTTATTCGAGAGCGTGGTTTTGAACGAGCCGCACAAAAACTATGTATTACGCAATCTGCCGTTTCACAAAGAATAAAACAACTTGAGAATCTATTTGGACAACCTTTATTAGTACGTACGGTTCCGCCCCAACCCACAGAGCAAGGGCAAAAGCTACTCGCATTACTGCATCAGGTCGAAATGTTAGAAGAGCAGTGGTTAGGTGATGAAAATAGTGGCTCGACGCCTCTTTTACTCTCTTTAGCTGTCAACGCGGATAGTTTAGCTACTTGGTTATTGCCTGCTTTGCACCCGGTATTAACACAACTTCCTATCCGGCTTAATATTCAAGTAGAAGATGAAACTCGTACCCAAGAGCGATTAAGACGTGGTGAAGTGGTTGGCGCTATCAGTATTCAGCCTCAAGCATTGCCTAGCTGTCTAGTCGACCAATTAGGCGCATTAGACTATCTTTTTGTGGCATCCCCTGATTTTGCCCAACGTTATTTTGCTAATGGGGTCACTAAATCATCTCTGTTAAAAGCCCCCGCCGTCGCATTTGACCATCTTGATGATATGCATCAGGCTTTCTTACAGCAAAACTTCGGTTTATCTCCCGGTAGTGTGCCCTGCCATATTGTTAATTCTTCCGAAGCCTTTGTTCAGTTAGCTAAACAAGGCTCAACATGTTGTATGATCCCTCATCTACAAATTGCCGATGAGCTAAAAAGTGGTGAATTGATTGATTTAACGCCAGGATTATGCCAACGCCGCATGTTGTATTGGCACCGTTTTGCCCCAGAAAGCAGAACGATGAGAAAGGTAACGGATGCGTTACTTGATTATGGTCGTAAAGTGCTTAAGCAAGATGAAGAGTAAAAAGTAACGTTGATGATATTGTTTCTTGATCAATATTATCGCTATTCTTAGAAAGGGATTTAACCAGTGTGTTCCATCAACCGGTTTAACTCACAGTGAGGAGTTGATGTTTTCCTCTACCGGAAGAAGCAAATTTAAGTTTTATTGGCATTTAACGGGCATAATATTGTATAATAAATGAACATAGGAAAAGGAGATTCAGATGAGCACTTTTATTCGTCGAAGTCGCAACGTTGCTCTAGCCATTGATGCTGGACGTAAAAGTGGTAGTGCTAACATAGAAGGTAATACCCCTGCTGATATTCAAGCCAGCCTGCTGAAAAGCTTAGGTGAGTTTACTGCATCTATTCCAACTACAAAACAACAACCTTACGTGAAAGGATCTCACGGTGCCAATCATAAAAAAACCTATTTCGGGCGTTGATCTCCGTGCAAGTTTTTATTTGACTTCCCAAAGTTTAGGATATCCTTCAAATAAACAGGCAATATTAATGGCTGATATTGCCACATTAATAGCTAAATGGAGGAATGGCTTAGAGGTCGAAATTTATACGGAAAATTATGAATTTAGATATGGTAGGATCAAGTCTTCACGTTTTAACGCCTCTGGTGAGGAAAGCGTATATTATGCAACTTACTTTCATACTCGTGCCAAGCCAAAGGACAATGATCCACTTCTAATAATTACTTTTGATCCCGTTGTTGGACAAGACGATTTTATGTTCATTGAGACCATTATTGATCATAGAACCTATTTTGGTTCACCGGGTGCAGGTAAAACTAAATCTCATATTGAAAGACGGTCATCTGATTTAAAACGCCGTATTGAAAATGGAAAAAAAATTAGTTCCGAACCTTCATCTTCAGTTCAAAACGTTAATAAAAATAACAATGATTCGCCTGACCAAGAAAATAAGTAAAGATGCTTTTTATATATGTAATATTTTCTGACATAAAATCATTTTAAAATATAAGCTTAATAACCATTTTTCGCACCCAAAAGAACTACCAGATCTGATCCTGCGCTATAACATAGATGTATCAGCTCACTGCTGAGCCAATACATCTTATCCTTTGATGGTAAAGATTATTTAGCTGTTTTTAATTCAAATACCACGTCAACGTAATCTTTAAACTCAATGCTTTGTTGTTGATAGGTCTCTTTTACTGCTTCCGGTGACGGGGCACTTAATGCCATAGCATCCATTTTCATTCGTGCTATTGGATAAGGTGTTGCTTCTGGTGCGCGATAACTTACGCTATAAACAGCCCCTAAATCAGCACCAAACCCTTTTGCCACTGAACTTGCCTGTTGTATGGCATTTTTAATTGCCACTTCTCGTGCTTTAGCTTTGTACTGTTCTGGATCATTAACGCCAAACTCAACGTTATTAATTTCATTTAGCCCTGCCGCTAATGCCCCATCCAGTAAGGTATTAAGCTGATCAAGTTTTTTGATTTTTACATCTACGGTTCGTGTTGCTGTATAGCCATTTATCACCGAACGTTCTGCTTTTTTATCATACTCATAATTAGGCTGTGTACGAATGTTGGCAGCATCAATATCTTCTTTCGTCACACCGTTTTCTTTTAAAAAGGCAAAATATTTTGCAACACGCTCATCCACTTGTTTTTTAGCTTGAGCTGCATCTTTTGCTTTTTCACTAACCTGAATATTAAGTGTCGCCATATCAGGAGTCGCTTTAATTGTTGCATTACCTGATGTAGTTATATGGGGTCCTTCAGGTACCGCCCCGGCTAAAGCGATTGAGGGTGCTCCAAGGGCTAACATGGATGCTAATACCATTGCTTTTACTTTCACAAAAACCTCCTGACAAAAATCATGTATGGGTATTGTCACTAAATTACGGTTATAACAACATTAGCATATCTGTTGTAAAGTTCTTTCAGATTAAAAGAGGTTTTTCCATCCCTGAGCGGCCAATTGCAGAGCAATAAACCACATCACACACCCCACAAACAAGTTGATGATACGTTGAGCGGTCACTTGGCTTAAAATAGGTGAAAACCAAGCCGCTAGTAGTGATAAAGCAAAAAACCAACTAATCGATGCGAATACCGCGCCAAAAGTAAACCAAGGACGTAATTCTGCTGATAATTGCCCTCCGATACTGCCAAGCACTACAAAGGTATCAAGATAAACATGGGGATTTAGCCAAGTGACGGCAACTAAAGTTACAATCACCCGCCAACGACTTTTCACTTGATTTTTATGTTGTGATAATTCAATCTCTTTTGTAAAAGCGGTTTTAAACGCATTCCAGCCATACCACAATAAAAAAGCCACACCGCCCCAAGTGATCAGTAATAAAAGATATTCTGATTGGCTCAGTAATGCACTTCCACCAAAGACTCCCCCGCTAATTAATATCACATCACTTAAAGCGCATAAAAATGCACTCATTAAATGGTATTGTTTTTTACTGCCTTGTTGCAAAACAAAGGCATTTTGCGCACCAATGGGCAATATCATTGCTGCGCTTAATAAAAACCCCTGAAAAAATGTTGTTAACATGCAAAATATCCTAATAATTATTCATTAAATTAAGAAAAATAATAAAAGGATTTTGTTATTAGAGGAAATGAATCATTCTTATTGATAATAAGAAAAACTAATAGCGGTAAAAATAAAAGAGCCACGCTTAATCGGTGGCTCTTGAGATGTGTTTTATAACAATAGTGCTTATTCTGCTTTCATCACGGTATTTTGTGCTTGATGCATATAGACATCCATTTGTGGGAATGGAATACCAATATTATTTGCATCTAGCGCGCGTTTAAAGTTTTCCATAAGATCCCAATAAACTGGCCATGCATCATCATTGGTGGTCCAAACACGTACCACAAAGTTTAATGAAGAAGGCGCCATTTCATGTAAACGTATTGTCACGCCTTGGTTATGTTGAATACGTTTATCTTGCGCAACAACATCACCGAGCACTTTTTTGACTTTATCAATATCAGCATCATAAGCAACGCCGACAATAATTTGTGTACGACGATTTGGCTCACGGCTAAGGTTAATAACCTCACTACTGATAATTTTGCTATTTGGAATAACAATGATCCGGTCATCCGCTGAACGTAATGTGGTCGAGAATATTTGTACATCTCGCACCGTACCTTCGACAGCACCAATCATCACGTATTCACCAGCACGAATAGGACGGAAGATAACAATTAAAACACCCGCTGCAAAGTTAGAGAGTGAGCCTTGTAATGCTAAACCAACCGCTAAACCTGCCGCACCAAGTACTGCGATAACAGAAGCTGTTTGAACCCCTAATCGACCTAATACTGCAATCAAAGTGAATGCAATAACGGTATAACGCACCAAGACAGACAAGAATGTCACAACAGTTGCGTCGATATGGCGTAACGTTAAAATTCGTGCAACCCCTTTACTGACCATTTTAGCGACAAAAAGACCAATAAATAGGATCAAGAATGCAGCAACGATATTCACAGCATATTGAATAAAGAGTTCTTGATTAGCAACAAACCAACCTGTTGCTTCATCTAAACTCGCAGGTAATTCATTCATTAGACCACCTTTTAAACTTATAATCCTAATAAAAAGAATAGCAACCAATAGTATATTGTGGCAGATTTATTTAATAAATATATGGGATTTGTTAACTTCTTCTATTTTCCAGAATAAATAACCGATATTTTTGTAGCATAGTAGCAAAATCATCTAATCCACAAAATGCGATGCTTTCATTATCGTAGTAGCTCATCCCTTCTTCTAAATCATCGGTTTCAAAATGGAGAGTATTCGCCCTTACCATAATTTCCTCATCATCAATAGATAAGCTGTATTCTTTACCAATCAATTGCCACTGTTTCTCACTGCCTTTAACTTCGTCCATCTCAGTCAAAATTTGATCGATTAAGCTGATATCACCTTGGATCTCATCATTTAACCAATAACCAATCGCTTCATGATCCATTGAAAAACGGGCCAATATACCGCCAGTAAGATCACGCTGAAATTCATAGTCCATGGTGTATGCCCCTTAAATTAGCTGTCGCCTTTTTCTATATAAAATATCTATTGTTATTATGGCAAAAATAACAAAAAAACAGGAGGCATTGCCTCCTGTTTCAGACTGCTGAACAACGTTATATGTTGGAACGCAGTTGTAATCAATTTTTAGTGAAAAATCAAACTCAGTTATACCGTGGTTTGGAAAATCACTTGTGTTGCTTTATCTGTATATTGCTCTAGTTGGTCAAAATTGAGATAACGGTAAGTATCTTCCGCCGTTTCATCGACTTTATTGATGAAATCAAGATACTCTTGTGGCTCTGGTAGACGTCCTAACAGTGAAGCCACTGCCGCAAGCTCTGCGGATGCAAGGTAGACATTCGCCCCCGTACCTAAACGATTCGGGAAGTTACGTGTTGATGTTGAAACAACCGTTGCCCCATCCGCCACTCGCGCTTGGTTACCCATACATAATGAACATCCCGGCACTTCGATACGAGCGCCACTCTTACCAAAGACGCTGTAATAACCTTCTTCAGTCAGTTGTGCTGCATCCATTTTTGTTGGTGGTGCAACCCATAAGCGTGTCGGTAATTGACCTTTATGTTGGTCGAGTAATTTACCCGCCGCACGGAAATGCCCAATATTGGTCATGCAAGAGCCAATAAAGACTTCATCAATTTTGCTGTTTGCAACTTCTGATAATAGACGAGCATCATCAGGATCATTTGGCGCGCAAAGAATAGGCTCTTTGATTTCATTTAAGTCGATCTCAATTACAGCAGCATATTCAGCATCCGCATCTGCTTCAAGTAATTGCGGATCAGCTAACCAATTTTCCATTGCCGTAATACGACGCTCAAGTGTACGACGATCACCATAACCTTCTGCTATCATCCATTTTAATAAGACAATGTTAGATTGTAGATATTCGATAATCGGTGCTTTATCTAATTTAATCGTACAACCCGCAGCAGAACGCTCAGCAGATGCATCAGCTAGCTCAAAAGCTTGCTCAACTTTAAGTTCAGGTAAACCTTCAATTTCTAAGATACGACCAGAGAAAATATTCTTTTTACCTTTTTTCTCAACGGTCAATAACCCTTCTTTAATGGCATAAAGTGGGATGGCATGAACCAGATCACGTAGCGTTACCCCCGGTTGCATTTTACCTTTAAAGCGTACTAACACCGATTCTGGCATGTCTAATGGCATTACTCCTGTAGCCGCTGCAAAAGCGACTAAGCCTGAACCTGCAGGGAATGAAATACCAATAGGGAAACGTGTATGTGAGTCACCACCAGTACCAACAGTATCTGGCAATAACATGCGGTTTAACCATGAGTGAATAATGCCATCACCCGGACGCAGTGAAACCCCTCCACGATTCATAATAAAATCAGGTAACGTGTGATGGGTGGTTACATCAACAGGTTTTGGATAAGCGGCGGTATGACAGAATGATTGCATAACCAAATCAGCGGAGAAACCTAAGCATGCTAAATCTTTCAGTTCATCACGTGTCATTGGCCCTGTAGTATCTTGAGAGCCAACGGAGGTCATTTTGGGTTCGCAATATTCACCAGGGCGAATACCATCACGACCACAAGCGCGTCCCACCATTTTTTGTGCAAGTGAGAAACCACGATCGCTCTGTTCCACTGCTTTGGCATGACGGAATAAAGTGCTAGGTGGTAAACCTAAGGCGCTACGAGCTTTTGAGGTCAATCCACGACCGATGATCAAAGGAATACGGCCACCCGCACGCACTTCATCAATCAGTACTTCTGTTTTTAGTGCAAAGGTTTCCAATAACTCATTGGTTTCATGGTTACGGATTTCACCTTTGTATGGGTAAATATCAATAACATCACCCATATTTAATTTAGAAACATCAACCTCAATAGGTAATGCACCGGCATCTTCCATCGTGTTGAAAAAGATAGGGGCAATTTTGCCACCCAATACAACTCCACCACCGCGTTTATTTGGTACATAAGGGATATCATCCCCCATAAACCAAAGTACCGAGTTGGTTGCAGATTTACGTGAAGAGCCTGTTCCGACAACATCCCCCACATAAGCCAGTGGGAAACCTTTTTTATTCAGTGCTTCGATTTGTTTAATCGGGCCAACACTACCCGGTTGGTCGGGTTCAATGCCTTCGCGGGCATTTTTTAGCATAGCTAGAGCGTGTAATGGGATATCAGGACGAGACCAAGCATCTGGTGCTGGTGATAAATCATCTGTATTGGTTTCACCCGTCACTTTAAACACGGTTACCGTGATTTTTTCAGCAAGTTCTGGACGTTCAGTAAACCATTCTCCATCAGCCCAAGATTGCATAATTTGTTTCGCGTAAACGTTGCCAGCTTTCGCTTTTTCTTCAACGTCATAAAAGCTATCAAACATCAATAAGGTATGAGAAAGTGCTTTTGCCGCAATAGGAGCCAGTTTGTCGTTATCTAGCGCTTCAATTAATGCATGGATATTATAGCCACCTTGCATAGTACCTAATAATTCTACGGCTTTTTCTGGCGTGATAAGCGGTGATGTTGTTTCACCTTTTGCGAGAGCCGTTAAAAAACCGGCTTTAACATAAGCGGCTTCATCAACGCCGGGTGGAACACGGTTAACAATTAAATCAAGAAGGAATTCTTCTTCGCCTTTTGGGGGGGACTTTAATAGCTCAACAAGTGCGGCTGTTTGTGTGGCATCGAGAGGTTTTGGAACGACACCTTCAGCTGCACGCTCTGCTACGTGCTTACGGTATTCTTCTAGCACGACTTTCTCCTCGCTTCTTTGTCATTTTGTATAACCCGGCTGTCTGCACCCTATCTAGTTGGATGCCAGGTCAGAGGATCTTTTGCTCGCATAAAACATCTATGGTTGTGAAATTATGCCCAGCTAAGGGCTATCAGCATAGCAAATTTTCAACACTATGTTAATTCGTTCACATAAAAGCAACATACAACAAACGTAAATCTCACCTTATTCATATTATGACACTCAATCTAATAGGCATTTTTCACCAGCCTCGTTTTTACCAATAAACTCAGTTAATAAATAGATATCAGTGCTACTCGGTAAACGTAACTTATCTTGTAAATTAAAGTCATTTGATTTAAGTAATAAATAACTAGAACAATAAACCTTACACATACATCCTTTAGAATTATTTTAAATAGAATGCTTATAAAAATAAACCCAACATCACCAACAAATAAAAACTTAATCAATAAACTACTATAAACCCCATATAATAATTATTTTTTGATAGAGTTTTAAAATCTAACATATTAATATGAAATAGCTTTACCATGCTAATTATTTAAACAATAATTTCATTAAGTTCATTTACAAATAGCACTTAGCAATTACGTTCAACCTTTACATTTAAAAAAAGAAAATTATCGATTTATTCATTAAAATGATTAATTATATGGAGAAAGTCTTTATGGCAATTAACGAAAAATTTGTCCAAGAAATATCAAGCATTAATTATAATAATGGTATATTTTCACTCTATTTTGTCGGTCAAGATCCTCATAAAATAGCACAAGGTATCATGCCAGAAAAAGATGAAGAATTAGCCCTAAAGTAAGTGATCCACATTCCTGCTTCTGGTTTTATTTATATGGCTTCAATAATTAAAAGCATGCTGGAAAATCCATGCATAAACAAAGAGTTTGAAAAGCTAATTGCAGCAGATCTACTTCCTATTCTTCAAAATGAAACTAATATGACTGAAAATTTTACTGCCCTTCATTTAATAAAAAAAACAAATAATAGAAGAATAATTTTATATAAGAACTTATTCATCATAAATTAACTCTTACCCTGTTTATTAATAACTGAAATAAATACAACTAATTAAAGAGAGGAAACGATTATTTACAATAATCTTCTCTCTTCAGTTTTTTTGTCTTAAAAAAGACAATTCAGTCAAGTCAGACGCTAGAAGGGTATATAGAGATGCTAGAACTACTGTATTTAAAAATTACTGTACTTTTTATTAAAAATAAGTTTGAGGGAAAATGATGTCAAAAATTTTAAAAGATTTAGAGTTTACTTTTACAGGAAAACGTTATGGTACAGATGGAAATGACGATATTGATGCCATAGGTTTTGGAGGGATCATTTATGCAGGAAAGGGACACGATACAATCACAGTCGGAACATTAGCAGTTACCGCTTACACCGGAGACGGGCACGATTTTGTCAGAGGGGGAAGTGCTTATCTTAAGATTATTGATGAGAACGGTGATTTAGATGTCAGAGGATTAAATGCATGGGGAGAAATTGAAAAGTCCGGTCATGGCGATCTGAAATATGTTGGTGCTTCTGCCGCGATTAAGATTAATCATACTGGATATGAATATGGAAATATCAATTATTCAGGAGCTGCTATTGCAAATATCATCACCCGTAAAGGCGCAATTAGTAATATCAACTACCAAGGTGCTGGCGGTTACAATCAAATTTGGCATGAAACCAATACTGGCAATATGACGTTTAAAGGGGGGGGAGGCCATAATAAATTGGTTCGTACTTGGTTTAATAGCTATCAAAATTCAAAAGGAAATATTAATTTTGAAGGATTAGGCGGAGGCAACGGAATCTTCTCTCGCGTTGAAACAGGTGATATTAAATTTACCGGAGGTGGCTTAGAAAACGTCTTAATACGCGAAGGTAAATCAGGCGATATCTTTATGTATGGAGCAGGAGCCAATAATAGGCTTACACGTATCAGCCGAAATACTGATACCTATAAAGAAACAAGTGGCAATATCTATTTTTCGGGGGGGGGGAGGTTATAATCATATCTATTCCAATATAGCACAAGGCAATATCACATTTTATGGAGCTGGGGCTTACAATGAGATCATTCGTACAACTCAAGTTCATCCTCATAATGATTTATTAGTTGAATATACGAAAGCTGAAAATATTTTTCTAACAAGTGCTTATATGTTAAATCTAGACTTAGATAAAAGTATTAATTTTCTAACAAGTGATAATAAGCAAAATTTCGAATCCGGTAAACCTGTTGAAGTAAAAGCGATTAAATCATTGCGAGAACCAAATACTTATTTGTTTAAAACACCGGGCCCTGAGGATACCAATTTATTCATATCAGACTATGGTCGTCGAGATTATACCTTTAATAAAGTCAAAATTTACAATGATCCTGAAACGGGAAAACTTCAATACGATTCCGAACTTTGGCGTATAACGCCTGATAGTGGGGACATTAGGAACATACGTTTTGATAAAAAAAATTTTGAGGATACCTATAATCTTAGTGTGGTCAATAATTGTTGGAATACATTAGAAAAACAAGAAATTATCGAATCACCACGTTTCACAAAAATAAATGCTGATAGCCACTATCAATTATCTAATTTAAAAGTATTTCAACACATTAATACAGAACAAATCCAAAGAAAGTCTCTAGAAACAATCAAGTTGGGCGTAGCACAAGAACTTTTTAAAGACGATAATTCTGCTGAATGCTCTGGTGATATCAATTTCACAGGTGGTGGCGCTGGTAATGTCATTAAATCTGATGTTACACAAGGTGATATCAATTTTACAGGTGGCGGCATAGCAAATGTAATAAAACATAACTCTAATTATGGTAATACCAACTTTACTGGTGGAGGCGCAGCCAACATCATTGTAAAAAAAGGTCAAAGAGGAGACCTAACATTTGATGGAGGAGGATTAGCAAATGTCTTACTACATCAAAGTAAAGAAGGAAGAATGAACATTAATGCTACTGGTGCCACGAATGTATTAATCCGAATTGGTGACGGTGAATATAAAGCACATCTTACGGCATTAGGGAATGTTTCTATTCACAAAGGACAAGGTGATAGTCATATCACAATGTTAGGAGGATTAAATACCCATACCCAGATTGATAGTCATCAGCGTGATAAGGCTTTATGGCGAGCATTAGGCGGACTTAATGTCATGACACAAGTCGGTGCTGGTACTATTACATCTTTACTCGGCGGCGGTGGAAATGTCCTGACTAAAATGGGTGAAGGCGACCTAAGTAGCATCATGTTAGGTGGTGCTAATATCATTACACATATCAGCAATAACAAAATAAAATCAAACACTTACACTATCACCCTAGGTGGATTAAATATTTTAACAAAAAAAGGTCAAGGTGATATTTTAGCCATAATGGGGGGAGGTGGCAATGTCCTAACACATATCGGAAACGGTAACATACATGGCGTTATGCTTGGAGGTGCCAATATCTTAACTAAAGTAGGTAATGGTGATCTTTCAGGCATTATGCTAGGTATTGGTAATGTACTAACACATGTTGGCGATGGGCAAACCCTAGGTATAATGGGCGCTGTGGGGAATATTTTCACTAAAGTCGGTAATGGAACCAGTATGGGTGCCATGGTCGGTGGTGGCAATATATTCACCCATATAGGTAATGGTGAAGCTTGGGCACTAATGGGAGGTTTAGGCAACGTCTATACCAAAATAGGCAATGGGAATACTTTGGCACTAATGATCGCCAAAGGGAATGTGTTCACTCATGTGGGTGATGGAATGTCGGTTGCTCTAATGTTAGCGATAGGCAATATAGCCACAAAAGTGGGCGATGGGCTCACCGTAGGTCTGCTGATTTCAAAGGTGGGAAATATTATGACCCATATTGGTAATAGCACCACGATTGGTTTTGCCAAAGGCAACGCCAATATCATCACAAAAGTAGGCTATGGTTTAGGCATTAATGCGGCATGGGGTAAAGCTAATATTTTCACTCATATCGGCGATGGTGAACGATATAACTTCGCCAAAGGAAATGCCAACATCATTACCAAAGTAGGTAATGGACAAGAAACCTCTGTTGTTAAAGGTAATATCAATATTATTACACACGTAGGTAGTGGAAATAATTATACTGGTGCATGGGGCAATGGGAATGTTGTAACACAAATTGGTGATAGTCGTCAGGTCGCCTTAGCAAAAGGTCATGCAAATATTGTCACTATGCTCGGAAAAGGTGACAACTATGGCATAGTTTGGGGTAAAGCCAATATTTCGACAAAAGTAGGTAATGGCACGCAAGTCACCATAGCAAAAGGCCAAGCAAATATTACAACAACCGTAGGTGATGGCCTAGGTGTTACCGTTACATACGGCAACGCAAATATCAATACTAAAGTGGGGAATGGTGTATCTGTAAACGTTGCTTGGGGGAAATATAACGTAAGTACCAAAGTGGGTGACGGCTTAAATGTTTCGGTCATGAAAGGTACCGCTAATGCAAATATCCATGTTGGTAACGGTTTAGGTATTAACGCCTCTTACGCAAAAAACAATGTCATCGTTAAAATTGGTAATGGTGATATCTACAGCTTATCGGTTGCTTCTAGTAATACTCAAAGTAATAAACTCGCTACTTTCTTCGGCAATATAAAACAGAGTGTACTTGGTATGATCGGGAGTCAGGCTATTAACTATTTAGTACAAGGTGATGATGTAACCACTTCCGGCTCCCGCAAAGGCAAAGGCGCTATTCATTTAATTGAAAAATCTTCAATCGACGGTTTCAAAATGAACAAAATCGACGAAGTGAAGAGTAACATTGATATAAATTTAAAAGGTCATATCACAGAGGTAGAAACCCCTAGTTTAAGTGATGTTAATACAGATGAATCCAACTTAACCAATAACAGTCCGAATTTGATCATAAATGGTGACTTTAAACATGGATTTAAACCTGTAACAGAAAGTTGGAATATTGCATATACTCAGGATAAAATTACAGCAATTAGCCAATATGGACATAGAGCCTCTATTGATACACCAACTAATACTAATAATAAAGATTATTGGGATGGTGGACTTATAGCAGAATACAAGGAAGAACATGAACCAAATATCGCTATATATCAAGATATTAGTGGTTTAATGCAAAATGAGGTGATTGAATTAAGTTTTGAGTATGAACGACAAGATAATACGCCAACAGAGAATAAATTAAGTGTTATCTGGAATGGTGAGGTTGTCTTCACTTCATCAAGTGATGATAAGTCAATAGCATGGCAACAACAACAAATTAAATTAACCGCAAATGCAGAAAATAATCGTCTTATTTTTACCATTCCAGGTTCTGATGGCTTGCAAGGAAATAATTACAGACTAAGAAATATTGTCGCTAAATCAGCTGTAGCAAATATAAACAAGCATATCTCAGATTCTGATGCGACAAAAAATGCCCTCGCTGACAAAAAGAAGGCAGATGCCAATCGTCAAAAACTAACTGATGAAAAACAACGCCTATTAGACCACATCTCTACCACACAGACTGAACTTGAATCGACCGATCACCTTGCACTGGAGAAAAACGGCCATAGAGAACGCGATGCCATTCTTGAAGAAGCTAATTCAGTAACACACAATTTGACCACAGTTGGTCAAACACTGGAAGTACTCAGCGAATATTCACAAGATGCCCCCCCCTCAGATCAACAATGGAGTGAGCAATTCGCGGAAGGAATTTTAAATGATGTACAGAAGAGCTTAATTAATACTAAAAAAATTGTTTCAGTGCCTGTTAATAATATTAAAACTCAGTATGTTGCAAACCTTACAAAGGTGAAAAAATCGATAAAAAAATCGGAATATGGCGTTATTCAAAGTGAAGAACATTGTCAAGAAGTGCAACTCGATACTTCCAAAGCAAAAAACGATGCAGATAAAAGATACTCAGACGCGATAGATAAAAAAAATAGTGCTCAAATGGCAGAGAAAAAAGCATCAACCATGGTGGAAGATGCGAGATCACGAGGAGATACGGAGCAAAAAACAGCGACTAGCATATCGGATAAAGCACAAAAAGAAGCTAAATCTGTTCAACTGAAAGAAAGTGATAAACCTAATCGTCACAGGGCGCATGGTAGCGGTTTATCCGGAGAAGCGGCCTATGTAGAGGGGGCTGATAATAATCCATCCAGTTATATCAAACCAATATCAACTAAAAAAATGATGGTCGTTTCAATAATAAACTGACAACATTTAATCAGGAATTACTTGATGATGCTCAGCAAGCCATTAATCGTTTAAGCATCAATGCTGGGATCCGACAAAAATCGGCAAACGTTCTTCCCTCTTTTACATCAGACCTTAATGGAGATGACGTAGCAACCTATCAACAACCTTCTCTTCGTTCAGGCAATCTTCAATATCACAAAATAGGAGCTATCGCGGTCAATCTTTCTGGATTAGGCGAAAGCCCCATTTTTGAAACGCTAAAACAAAAATTCAATGTAAAAATTAAGAATAGAAATACTTACTTTACTTTTATTTTGGAAAAAAATAGTGGTCGTATCCAAAAAAATATTTATTTGGATAACATCAATGATCCCACTCAGCAAAAAATAATAGAACACTTTATTTTAGCTAATTATTCAAATTTTGAAGCAATGCCTAATGAACTTCATTTAGAAAATGACAAAATTAAATCAAGTCATAACAACAAAGATAGGATACTTGCAGAATACGTAGAACATAAATGGCAAATGCTAACTGATTCAAAAGTCATGTCAGTTGATGAACTACATAAAGTTGCAAGTGTTAAAGGCAAAATACAAGGCGAAAGTTATAAATCAATCATTACAACTCTCTCGGAATACCATGAAAAAGAATCGAATACAAACTGCTTACCAATAGAGAAATTGAGAGTGCTAGCTCAGTTGCGAAACCAAATTGATAGTTACCTATTAGGACACCCCGACTCTGAACGCAATGATGGATTGAAACAGTTACAAACTCAAGTCAATACACGTTATAAACACGCATCGGCTTTAATACAAGATAGTCACACCATCAACGCTGATAGCAGCTTTAGTCGCTTATACGATTCACTTTCAAATGCCAATTTAAAAAGAAGTAAACACATTTATATTGATATTAACGGACACTTTGTCACTGAAGGAAAAAACAATCTGCAAGGGAAAAATAGACTAACCAGCGGAAAAGAAGTGATTGAGCGAGTAAAAAATGCCGTAGAAAAAGAATATGGCGCACCGATTGCCAATAAAGTCTTCAGTCAATTTGCAAATAATGAATTCGCTGAAAACGGCGAGGGTATTGATGTTTCAGGGTTAAAAAAAATTCACAGAGCTATTGAGCGGGAACTATCTCCTCATAGTGCAACCTTATATATCTGGAAACCAAGCAATCATAGTAATTTGGAACACGCCACACTACAAATAGGTCAAGGTCGCTTACTGTTAAACACAGAAGACGCACAAAATAATCATAAAGAAAACTACATCAGTTGGTGGCCTAACAAGGCAAAGTCATATTTTGATGTGATGGGAGTCCCCTCACAACTAAAAGAGTCGTTAGCATCGGATGTTGCAGCAGAAGAAAATGATGGCTTTGGTTTAAATTACAAATATAAACAACTAAACAGATATGACCGACTCATGAATATTGCGAAAGGTGAAACGGTCAGCACTGCAGATGATTTATCTCTTGCAGACGCAAAAAATATATTGATGATCCCTAATTATATAGAAAATTCAAATATACCTCGAACAATTGGACAACCTTTTATTGATGAATGGGTAATAACTCAGAAAAAACTCAACAACATCGCCACAAATTTTCTAGAAGCTGTACAAGGTAAATTTAGTGGCAATACCATAACTATAAATGGTGCCATGATACTATTGACAGAGCCCACGTTACTATCAAAAAGAAAAATCCCACTTTCTGTTGCACAGCCTTTTATTGAACAATGGGATAATATAAAAACACAACAAGAAGATATATCTATTCAATTATTAAAAGCGATGAAGACTTGGATACAAGAAGGTAAGGATCCAACGTTAACGAAAAAACGAATTGCTTTAGTAGAAAACGAATTTGCTGAGCAAAAACAAAAAAGTATTGACAGATTTAAAACCAGCTTACCTGATGAAGGACGAGTATTCCGTATTAATTTAGAGGGGTTAGACGTTGCTGCTATGCAAGCTGAATGGCAACGAATTAAAAATTCACCTAATGGTCGTTATCATTTATTAACCCAAAATTGTTCGAGTATCGTAGCGAAAGTTTTAAAAGCGGGTGGCGCAGATGAACTGATTGGCTATAACTGGCAACCTAAATATAATATTTGGACACCAAATCAAATGTTCGCATTTGCTCAAGAGTTACAAGAAGCGCAAATGGCACGACAACAAAGTAGAATGATTCCACCTAACTTACACGCGTTGTCAGGTTCTGAAAATATCCGTCAAGAGCTAGAAAACACCTCCCCTCTTATTTCTGCTGAACAAAAGCTCAATATTGTTTTTAGTGAACAGGAAACGGGTTTTCTACTGACACAAGCATCAGATGAAACGAATGAAAAATTTATTTATATAAAAAATGGAGATAATCAAGAACAACAAAAAATAATGAGTAATTTTATACTCACTCATTATCGTGATTTTGACTCTATCCCTGAGCAACTTTATTTCTTAGATAATACAATCGTGTCACTCGATAAAAACCATTCACGAATATTATCAGAAAAAGTCGGTGAAAATTGGCAACCTGTTGCCTATTCGAATCTAATGACTGCTGATGAATTAACCTCCGCTGCAGAGGTGACAGGAAAAGCACGCGGTGAAAATTATAAAGCGATCATTCAATCGCTTAGAGATTATGAATTACAAAGTACAAATACAAACAACACACCAATAGATATATTTCAGCAACTATCCACATTACGTATACAAATTAATAGTTATCTGCTTAAACACCCTGATTCAAAACGTAACGAAGCATTGCAACAATTACGCGACCAAGTTGATATACGTTATAAACATGCTTCTATCTTATTAAGTAATAGCCAGCAAGTTGATTCAAATAATACTTTTAGTTATTTATATGAGATTTTTTCAAATGCTAACTTAAAAATCAACAAACATATTTATCTTGATGAAAACGGCAACTTTGTTACAAAAGGGAAAAATAATTTACAAAACCAAGACAAACTTATCAGTGGTAAAAATGCAATCACAAGCATTAAAAGATTGGTCGAAAAAGAGTATGGCAGTGAAATTACCAATCAGGTATTTAATCAATTTACAGAAAATGAATTTGCCCAAAATGGCCATGGTATTGACCTGTCAGGATTGAAAAAAATTCACCAAGCAATTGAACAACAAGTTTCACCAATCAGTTCTACACTATATATCTGGAAGCCCAGCAAACATAGTCGCTTGGGGCATGCTGCGCTACAAATAGGTTCTGGGCGCTTACAATTAGATAGCGATAGTGTGCAGGATAACCATGATGATAATTATGTCAGTTGGTGGCCTGCCGGGAGCAAATCGCTCGTAAACCCACTGAATATTACAACAGAAGAAAATCCTGATTTAAAATTACGCTGGTATGATTTAAGCCAACCAGTGAGTCGCTCAACAAATTTCATGACGTTACAAATTGATATTCAAGAAGAGGAAAAGACGAATTTCAAATTAAATAAAAATGAAGGGAAAAATGACAGACAGTTAAAAGAATTTAGAGATAAAACGAATCTTACCCGAGGTCTCGAAAATATTACACCTAAAATCGCAGGCTTACTGTTGAAGGTTCCTCATTGGATATCAGAAACACATATCCCACCTGAAATTTCACACCCCTTTATTAAACAGTGGAATAGCCCAAATAGTAATCTACTTGAAGTATCAACAAACTTTTCAATCGCAGTGAAAAACTGGCTAAAAGTCGCCTTTCCAACAGCGATGATTAACCAAACCTTTGCATTGGAAATCAAGAAAATTAAAGAAATTGAAGACCGAAAAACAGAAAATTTCAAAACAAGTGTCGCTGATGATACAAATGATGGCGTGGTGTTTCGCATTAATCTAGAGGGACTTGATGCCGCCGCCATGCAAAAAGAGTGGAAGCGCATTAATAGCCAGTCTGATCCTCGTTACCAATTATTAACCAAGAACTGTTCTAGTATTGTTGCTAGAATATTAAAAGCAGGCGGAGCAGATCAACTGATTGGTCATCATTGGAAACCTCGATTTGGCATATGGACACCAAATGAGTTGTATAAATTTTCTCAAAAGATACAGGAAGCACGCTTAGCCCAAATTGCGGTACAACAAGGCAAACCTATACATTCTAATTTACAAGCATTATCAGACCACAATAAAGTGGCTATTGATAATGACGGTACATCACCAAACGAGAGAAAAAATCTTAGCCCATTAACACGTTTTTTTAATGATCATTTTTTCGGCAGCTATGAACGTCGTAGAGACATGACAACGGTGATGAGAATAAAAAATGAAGAAAAAATAACATTAAAAGGGGATGCAGGCCGTCTTACAGGATCATATTACAGAGGAAACGACAATATTCCAGAAGCTACCGATAAGAAAGTAGTACTATTTTTACATGGTTCAAATTCCCCTACCGAAAAACAATCCTCTAGTTTTTATCATTATTATAACCAACAAGGCATCGATATGTTAGCGATTAACATGCGAGGGTTTGGCGAAAGCGATGGCTCGCCAACAGAGCAAGGAATGTATGCTGATGCACAAACCATGTTCCGTTATCTCGTTAATGATAAAGGTATCGATCCTAAAAATATTATTATTCATGGTTATTCCATGGGGGCACCAATTGCGGCTAAATTAGCCAGCGATATTTCAGCTAACGGTCAGCATATAGCTGGGCTATTCTTAGATAGACCAATGCCAAGTATGTCAAAAGCAATTGAATCTTATGATGAATATAGCCTTAAGAAATTGACTGGACAACTCGCAAAAAAAATCAATGGCCAATTCTCCGTAGAAAAAAATCTACAGGGTTTCTCAAAAGATATCCCCATTATATTGCTCACTGACTGTGGCGAGCTGGGCATTAGTGGTGAAAAAATGCGCACTAAATTACTTGATAAAGGATATCTAGTTAAAGGAGAAAGAACCGATGTTTCTCATTTAGAGAGCCTTAAGTTGATGAATCAATACGGTAAACAAATAATATCAAGTTTACTATCCCCAGAGTATGTAAATAACACCAATCACAGAAATGCGTTAGATTCAATACAAAACCCGATAAAAAAGAATAAGGTGACTGATTGGGGGATGGTATATGTAAAACCCAATGATAATGGGGGTGATAGTCGTTTTGATAGCCAGATTATTATCCAAACAGAGGATGATCCGATAGTCGCTCAAGCAGCTTCGGCACTTGCCGCTAAACATGCCAAAAATAGTATCGTGGTACAATTGGATGCCGATGGTCATTACCGCGTAGCTTATGGCGACCCAGCACAACTTTCAGGTAAAATACGTTGGCAGCTTGTTGGCCATGGTCGTGAAACAACCGAAAATAATCATTTACGCCTTAGCAACTACAATGCTGATGAGCTTTCCAATCAATTGGTTAAATTCAATACCGTATTCAGCAAAGAAAATAATATCAATACAACTCCTGAACATATCAGTATTGTCGGTTGTTCATTAATAAGTAATGACAAGCAGGCAGGATTTGCCCACCAGTTTATCAATGCATTAGATCAACAAGGCATTCGTAGTAGCGTTTCTGCTCGAGTAACAGAGGTCGCCGTTGATAGCAATGGTCACAAATACACCAAAGATAACAACGGAGAGTGGGTAGCCAAACAAACCCAAAACAAGGTAGTGTTAGATTGGAATAATGAAGGCAAAATCACGACTGAATTTGAGCAAATACATAATGGTGTTGCTGAAGGTGATATTGATTTGACTAAAGTAGGTGCTTCAGCTGACAACAAAGTACGTGGCGCAATTGCAGATAATAATGAAGTCTTTACCGCCCCCAAAAAAGGTAAAAAATCAACCAAACAAAGCTCATCAGGAAGTGATAATTCATCACTAAGCTATTCTGGCAATATCCAAGTCAGTGTGGGTGACGGCGAGTTTACAACGGTTAATTGGGGAACCTCTAATCTTGGGATCAAAGTAGGTACTGGCGGATTTAAATCACTGGTTTTCGGTGATAACAATGTGATGGTACACGTTGGTAATGGTGATAGTAAACATAGTGTTGATATTGCTGGCTATCAAGCTTTCGAAGGTATGCAATTATTTGTTGGTACACGTAACGTCAGCTTTAATCTGGGGCGTAGTAATGATCTTATTGTGATGTTAGAAAAATCAATTCCAACCCCTCCACTGATCAACCCTTTTGATGGTGCTGCTAGAATCACCAAAGTTCTAGAGTCAATCGCATGCTCAGGTGAAAATAATGATAATGATTGGTTGTCGGTACAAAACGATCAGTGGACACTCGCTGGCGCTAAAAAATTTGCCATAGATATGTCAGGAATAGACCAAACGAGCAATGTTGACTATAAAACACTGACTGATCTGAATTCACAGAATAAGCGTAGTAGCCGTGGATTAAAGAGTGATCTAGAAGCCACACTAAACAAAAAATATAACCAGTGGTTAGGTGGTAGTGGCAATAACAACGAGATGGGAAAAATCAGCCGAGCTGAGCAACTTCGTCAACTAGATAGTAAAATCGCTTTTAATTTCGCCATTGGTGGTCAAGGTGCTGATATTCAAGTTACTGCCGGGAATTGGAACTTGATGTTTGGTGATAATATCCAGTCTATTATAGACACTAATCTTGGCTCATTATTTGGCTTAATGACGCAGCAATTTACAGCAACTGGTATGGTGGAAACCACCTTTACTTATACCCCCCAAAACTTACCAACTAAGTTAAAAAATAAATTGCTAGGTCGGTTAGCCAGCGTGAGTTCAGACACGACTCTGGGGGATATTTTTGGAGTAGACTCTACCACAGATGGAAAAATAATCTCTCGTAATGGTGAGCCCATTGATGTTGTCGCTATTTTGAAAGATATGCTCGCTGTAGTGACTGAGTTTGGAGGTGAAAAACTGTCCGCATTTACTGATCCGACTAAATTATTAGACAACCTCCAATCATCTATTAATCTGGGCAAGGATGGTATTATTTCATTTGCTGAAAGCCATGGTTTAAAAGAAAAAGCGACAGAAGATCAACAAAATGAATCTGAAGTTTCAATTAATGCCCAAACACCAATAACAACGAGTCAAACTGAAAATAGCAAGATCACAGAGGAAAATGATCGCCCTTTCGGCTTCAATTCGCTAAATATCCCCAATCTATTTGCCACAATCTTTAATAAAGATAAACAAACAGATATGCGTGATCTCGCAGAAAACCTCAAAGAAAATTTAGCAGCTGATGTACTGAACATGGAGAAGAAAACGCTCGATTTCTTGCGTAATAGTGGTCATTTAAAAGGCGATGGTGACATACATGTCTCTCTTGGCAACTATAATTTCAACTGGGGGGGAGATGGTAATGATCTCGGCGCTTACCTAGGAGATAATAATAATTTTTGGGGTGGGCGTGGTTCAGATACTTTCTATGCAACGGGGATCTCAAATATTTTTACTGGGGGTTACGGAAATGATCTCGGCGTCTTGATGGGGCGCTCAAACATGATGTTTGGAGGCGATGGAGATGACACTGCTATTATCGCCGGTCGGATCAATAATGTCTATTTAGGTGACGGACTCGATAAAGCATTTGTCTTTGGGGAAGGCGGTGAAATTCACACTAATGCAGGTAATGACTATGCTGTCACTACCGGTAACTACAATCGCATTTTCAGTGGTAGTGAACAAGATTTTGTTGTCACAATTGGTAACCACAACCAAATATCCTTAGAAGAAGGCAATGATTTTGCCAAAATTTTTGGTAACTACAATAGGTTGAATGGAGGGGGCGGTGATGACGAAATTCAACTAATGGGTTATCACGCCGTAGTTGATGGAGGCGATGGAAATGATCAACTAATTGCAGCTTCATTCTCGAAATTTAGCCTTCTTAATGGTAATACAGGTAATGATATTATCATATTAGGTGGATATCAGAACCACTTCAAAGGTGGAAACGGTATCGATAGCTTCCTGATTAATAATAATGTGATTGATTGTTATATAGACGATATTAGCCAAGAAGATAATATTGTACTTGGAGGTATTGATTGGAATAAATTATGGTTTGAACGCAGTGGCTATGATTTAAAGATCTCACATATTCGCTTCCCACAAAATACAGGGGAACAAGCCACATTTGAGCACATTGGCTCAACTACTTTTACTGATTATTTCAATGGTAATCAGGCAAAAATCGTTATCGCAATGACTGATAAAGATCACTCTGATCAGCGCGAATATACGGCTTTATCAAGCAATGCACTCGCTATTCAAATTCAGGCCATGAGTACATTTCCTATGAAGGCAGGCGTATCCGGATTTTTCGATAATATAAGTGATGAGGCTAAACAAATGATAGCCGTAGCTTGGACAGATACAATTTCAGGAAAAGGCATATTAGTGTAGTTTAACCATACTCTATAACTATAATAAATCCTCTCCGTTGGATATGAACTGTGACGCGAGAGGTTTTTATCTTAAGAGTACTCTCAATGGAAAAATAATATCGTATCAAATTAAATTCCTATGTTGTTTAATCCATCATAATGAAAAAAGAGCCAAGCTCATAATGAACTTGGCTCTTAACATTTACACTTTGTCTTGATTATAAAATCAACTTATTTTTTCTTTTTCGCTTTTGGATTTGGCAGGTCAGTGATGCTACCTTCAAATACTTCCGCAGCCATACCGATTGATTCGTATAGCGTTGGGTGAGCGTGGATGGTTAATGCGATATCTTCAGCATCACAACCCATTTCAATAGCTAGACCAATTTCACCTAACAGTTCACCACCGTTAGAGCCGACAATTGCCCCACCGATAACACGGTTGGTTTCTTTGTCAAAAATCAGTTTAGTCATACCATCTGCACAGTCTGATGCAATTGCACGACCAGATGCTGCCCAAGGGAAAGTTGCTACTTCATAGCTAACACCTTTCTCTTTCGCTTCTTTTTCAGTCATACCAACCCATGCAACTTCTGGCTCAGTATAAGCGATTGATGGAATAACTTTTGGATCAAAGTAATGTTTCTTACCAGAGATAACTTCAGCAGCAACGTGACCTTCATGAACACCTTTGTGTGCCAGCATTGGTTGACCAACAATATCACCAATAGCAAAGATGTGAGGTACATTAGTACGCATTTGTTTATCAACATGGATAAAGCCACGATCATCAACTTCAATACCAGCTTTACCTGCGTCTAATAATTTACCATTTGGTACACGACCGATAGCAACTAATACAGCATCATAACGTTGAGGCTCAGCAGGTGCTTTTTTGCCTTCCATTGTGACATAGATACCATCTTCTTTTGCTTCAACCGCAGTCACTTTGGTTTCTAGCATCAGATTGAATTTTTTGCTGATACGTTTAGTAAAGACTTTAACTACGTCTTTATCTGCCGCTGGGATAACTTGGTCGAACATTTCAACCACGTCAATTTGTGAACCCAACGCATGATAAACAGTACCCATTTCCAAACCGATGATCCCACCACCCATGACCAGTAAACGCTCTGGTACTGTTTTCAGTTGTAGTGCATCTGTTGAATCCCACACACGTGGATCTTCATGTGGAATAAAAGGTAATTCGATTGGACGAGAGCCTGCGGCAACGATAGCATTTTCGAAAGTGATTGTTGTTGTACCTTCACTACCTTCAACAGACAATGTATGTGAGCCTGTGAATCGAGCTTCGCCGTTAACAACATTTACTTTACGGCCTTTAGCCATGCCAGCTAAGCCACCGGTTAACTGAGAAATAACTTTGTCTTTCCAGATGCGAATTTTGTCGATATCTGTTTTCGGTGCATCAAAAACGACACCGTGTTCAGATAATGCTTTCGCTTCTTCGATTACTTTAGCAACGTGGAGTAACGCTTTAGAAGGGATACACCCCACGTTCAGACAAACACCACCTAATGTAGAGTGACGTTCAACTAAAACTGTATCTAAACCTAAGTCAGCGCAACGGAACGCCGCGGAATAACCCGCAGGGCCTGCACCGAGAACCACTACCTGTGCTTTAATTTCAGTACTCATCGTGACCTCATTATTTATTTGTCCGGCGAGTCAGACGATAATCCATATTTAACACCGAGACTTACATACCGCATGCAGTTTACAGAAATGTTAATAAACTGAAAAGCGCTCTAACATGACAGATCTCACAACCTAGAATGTATGACTGCAAAATCTGTCACGGCAATCAGAGAAACCGGCGCTTAGCACCGGTTTAGATGATTACATTACCAAACGACGTAAATCGCTCATGTACTGATTAATCAGAGTGATAAATCGAGCACCATCAGCACCATCAATCACACGGTGATCGAAAGATAATGACATTGGTAACATTAAGCGTGGTACGAACTCTTTACCGTTCCAGACTGGTTTCATCGAAGAACGAGACAGTCCCATAATCGCAACTTCTGGCGCATTAACGATTGGTGCAAAACCGGTAGTACCGATACCACCAAGGCTAGAAATAGTGAAGCATCCGCCTTGCATATCAGATGCAGTCAGTTTACCTGCACGAGCTTTCTTAGAAACTTCTGCTAATTCATAAGAGAGCTCTAAGATGCCTTTTTTGTTTACATCTTTAAAGACAGGTACAACTAAACCGTTAGGTGTATCTACGGCGATACCGATATTGATGTATTTTTTCAGGATCAGTTTCTGTCCATCTTCTGAAATTGAGCTGTTAAAGCGAGGCATATCAGCCAGTGCTTTAGCCGCAGCTTTCATCACGAAGACTAATGGCGTGATCTTAACATCCAGTTTTTTCTTCTCAGCTTCTTTATTTTGCTGTTTACGGAATTCTTCAACCTCAGTGATATCTGCTTCATCAAACAGGTTAACATGAGGGATCATTACCCAGTTACGGCTTAAGTTAGCGCCAGAGATTTTCTGGATACGGCTTAGTTCAACTTCTTCAATTTCACCAAATTTACTGAAGTCAACTTTCGGCCAAGGCAACATACCTGGTAATCCACCACCGGCATTAGCAGGTGCAGATTCAGCACGTTTAATTAACTCTTTCACATAAGACTGAACGTCTTCACGTAAGATACGTCCTTTACGACCTGTTCCTTTAACTTTCGCTAAGTTCACACCGAATTCACGTGCTAAACGGCGGATAACAGGTGTTGCATGGACATAAGCTTCGTTTTCAACAAATTCTTCTTTTGCTGCTGGTGCAGAAGCAGGCGCTTTTGCTGGAGCAGAAGGTGCTGGTGCTGCTGATGTAGACGCTGCAGGCGCTGCTGGCGCTTGTGCTGCTGGTGCGGCACCGGCAACTTCAAAGGTCATGATCAGTGAGCCTGTTTTCACTTTATCACCGACAGCAATTTTGATCTCTTT